>NZ_JBFXHE010000091.1:0-12763 GCF_050177295.1 Desulfobacter sp. | reverse complement strand
TTTTTATATGAAAGTAGTGAGTTGTGAGTAGTGAGTAGTGAGATTACAATAAGCTGTTTCCTCAATACTCAATACTCACATCGTTCATTCAACAGAAGTTATACTTGATACAGAAACCAGACGTCCGGTATCTCCAATTTCAAGGTATTGGGTGCCGTCAACAGACGTTATGGCACTCACCTCTCCGGAAATGGCGGTGGAGGCGCTTCCCGTATCCGCTTTAACCGTATAATAATAAATCCCGTCAGAATTCATGTGCCCGCTGTTTGTCAGCCCGTCCCAGGTGACTTCATTTTCTCCGCCAGTTGCCTCATCAGCAGATATTTCAATGGTATCAACTTTTTCATCATCGGCGTTATATATTGTGACCGTGACATCGGAGGCGGCGGTAAGGCTGAAGCTTAGAGCATCCCCCTGAACCTTGCCGTCTTCCACCTGGATAATTGGATGGCTGGAAGATACCGTGGTGCCAAGGTATTCAATAATGGAGGTCGAATCACTCGAAGATGAGGACGAAGACAAGGTTACGGTGGTAACATCCTCCGGATCCACCAACACACCCTTGATCACCAGGTATCCCTTTCCGTTCTGGTACGACACGGCATCCACGGTTCCGGACAGATGGGATTGTACCTCTTTGTAGCCGTCTCCGGAATTGGCCATAACCTCATAAGAGTATTCACCGTCATCCAGACTGTTACCCTCATCATCGGTACCATCCCAGGAGATCAGATACGATCCGGCCTCAACCTCGCCCTGGGACAATGAAGCCACCTTTGTTCCATTGGCATCATACACATACACAATTACTTCAGCAGGCTCATCAACCTCATAAAACCCGGAAGTTACAGCGCCGTTATCAATGGTCATTGAGGTTGCGGTTGCCGTAACGGTGAGTCCTACAAATGAATTGGCATCAACATCTTCTTCGGTACCCTTAACACCCGTCACCATTTCATCAAGTTTGTCATTGGCATTGATCAGCTGTTCAACCTGGCTGAACTGGGCCAGCTGGTCTGTGAACTGATTCGTATCTGCCGGATCAAGGGGGTTCTGATTTTCAAGCTGGGCCACCAAAAGAGTTAAAAAATCCTCGGTGCCCAATGAAGTTGTCTTGGCGGTGTCACTTTTTGAGGTCGCCTGAGTATCATAAGCCTCATAGCCGCTAACCAGTGACGAAAGGATCGAGTTATCAGACATACCTGCCTCCTTCTGGCTTTTATTAATAATGGTTGGGTCGATGCTTTAAAGTGCCAAAGAGACCTTTCCCGGTCTTACTCTGGCCTTGTCCTGGCCTTGTCCTGATCTTAATTAAACCAAGAAAGGTGCCTAAACGAATTGCATATACGCATCACAGACAAAAATTAATAAAAAGTCTCACATGATTAATTCTTTAACTGTTTACGTATAATAGATATATAGTATTTTTAAATTATATAAACATAGAAACAATCTTATGATATAAATATTTATCATTTTACCTGATATAAGATTAACACGCCGGCATTGCGTTCTTTACACATGGAAATTTTTACCTATTTCACCGGGGAAATATCCCCTTAGGGCGATACGAAATTTGATACTCGGAAGAATTTGCCTGTTAATGGCTGAAAAGAATGTATCAATGGGGGAAAAGCAAGGATTAAAAGCAGTTGCAAGCCCAAAAAAGACCCTGAAATATCATATGAATAAAGTCGTGAACAATGATTTTACGTTTCCAGCCTATGACTTTTGAATCCGTGTCAAAAAATGATTCGGATACTGAAATCATATACTTGTATCAAAAAGAAGCCCTGTCAGTTCCGCCATTTTTTCCTTTATCGTCACCAGTTCCTCGGAGGGAATTTGTTTTATAAGTTCATCTGTCTTTCTGTTTTTAATCTCCACGATCACTTGATGGTTCAATTTTTCATGCATGAAAAACCCCAGATCCGTTTGAAGACCATCCATGTATTCATTCAGGGTCTCTGCAAGTTCTTTTATCTCTTCGGCAGGCGGAGACTCTTCCTCTTTTTGTTCGGTTGCCCGGGACTGATCCGGCGCCATATTTTTGATTTTATCGGCAGTTTCTGTTGCAATGGGGCCGACCCCTGATGATTCAGCAGTCTGGGGGGTTGGAGAAACAGTATTTATCTTCATGATATTTTTCCTTCTTATCCAGTAATATATACCCATTTCAGGCCGCTTGACCCGGCTGATTTTTTATATCCATGAAAAGCGGTTTTGGTTTTACTTGTATCTAACATATGCTGTTTTAATTCATTTTTGTATTGGGTGATTCTTTCTTTCAACCGTTCATCGGTTTCCATGATCTCTTTCAATCGGGTTTGATAATGGATTATTAATTCCATATCAGGTTCATAATGGATGATGTTTGAAAAGTGGTCAAGATTGTTTTTCAGGTCTGCAAAAACAGCAGCCCGTTCAAAATTGAGCGATTCAAGATCGGGCATCAGTTCGGTTTCAAATGCATTGATCTGCTTTTCCTGGATGTCCTTGTATTTTTCCATGGATCGGTCAAGCGCGTTCAATTTGCTTTTCATAAAAAGTTGCCTTTAGCTGTTGATTTTGTTAACCACGAAGCGCATGAAGCACACGAAGAATAAAATCTCTGGGCACAATCACCCTTCGTGTCCTTCGTGCGCTTCGTGGTAAAAAGCGAATTTAGACACCCAGGTTAAATGTCATCAAGCAAAAATTGATCTCGGTTCCATGGTGTTCCCGGAATTATATCCGCCATAAGACGCCGGCGCTGTTGCCGGTGCAGCGGGTTTTCCCCCAGGATTATTCAAGACCTGGGTCTCCCATATCTCATTGAGTTTTTCAATGTAGGCAGATGCAAGATCTATTGTCTTGACATCATTGGTAAGGGAAATTTTTGGCAATTCCATCAAAATACTTGTGTAAAGCCCTCTTAAAAATCGGGTGGAGTCGTCATTCATTGTCGGATCGATGCTGGCATTAAGTTCTGATACAATGGCAATGACCCTGCTTAAATGCTCACCGCGTTTTTTCGGGCTTTTTTCAATAATTCCTTCCCTTGCACATTTTAAGTGCTTGAGCGCGCCTTTATACAGAAGATGTATCAGATTTTCAGGTGTCATACCCTCATAATGGTTGTTTAAATAGGTGTTCAGATTTTTTGCAACTGACATTCATGGCCTCCTGTTGTTTTAAAAAAGATTATTTTTCCTGGGAATTATTAAATGAGTCAAACATGCTCGTAAGGTAGTCTGACTGGGAATTCATGGTACCAATCAATGCATCCAGCCGGACAAATTGCTGGGCCATCACTTCATACCGTTTGTCCAGTCTTTCCGTGGCGGTTTCAATGCTGGTGGTCAGGCGGTCGATTTTTTCCTCGGCAGCAGTTTTTTCCCCGTTAACCACTCCGGTTGAGCTGGTCATTTCCTTTAACTTATCATTGAGTATATCTCCAAGTCCCGTGATTCCGTTGTCGCTATCACCGATAAAAAGGCTTACCACATCTTCAAAGGAAGAAGAAAATGCATCATCCAGCGCAGTTTCATCCAGGGTAATGGAGCCGTCCTCGTTTAATTCTACGCCGAGATCAAGAAGCGACGTGATGTCGCCACCGGTATCAATCAGATTTGTCATGAAAGATAGAAGATCGGACCCAAGGGATTTTATGGCATATACATCGGAAAGAATGCCATCCGTTTCCTCGTCCTGATCATATTGGGTTTGTGTATCAATTTCAGCGATCAGCTCATTATAGGTGTCAATGAGCTGAGTGATTTTTTCTTTTATATTATCGGTATCTGATGAGATGGTTAATTGAGCTTCCCCGGTTTTTTCAAAGTTCAGGGTCACCCCCTGGATAACATCTTCCAGCCCTTCGTTGGTCTGGCGCTGGTATTCATATCCATCCACACTGAACGAGGCGTTGAGGGACGCATCGTCCGCCCCCTGTATTTCCGTCATGTTAATACCGTTCAGAAAAATCCGGTTACTCTCACCTTCCGTATCTGACGTAAGGGTGAGATGCCACGGGGTGTCTGCAGAGCCGTCATTGATCAGGGCAGCCGTAACACCGCTGTTGTTTGTGTCACCATTAATCAGGGAAACCGTGTCCTGGTAAGAGGTTCCGGGGGGGACGGAAACATAGACAGGGTCACTGGCGGCGCCGGTCTGATAAGAGAACATAAGATCCGGGACAACAAAGTCCGGACCCTCGGAAACAAGGATCTGATTGTTGTTAAGGCTGTTGTCATCAGTTGACGCAAGCCTGATATAATTTCCGTCACTGCCGGTTTCAACGGTTGCGCTTACATAGGTTGTCCCGTCATCCGAAAGGTTGCCAGCAGCCGTGTTAATGGCTTTGGCAATATCCTCAAGGCTTGAATCGGCCTCAATATCAAGGGTGATGCTCTTTTGATCGTCGCCGTGGCCAATCGTAAACGACAGCGGTGTCGTTTCGGTAACCACGAGCGTGTCGGAAGATGCTATCCCTGTACTTGGTGTGGCATACATCAGTGAACTTTCTTCTTCCACGCCTGTGCTTTGCCAGGAGCTTTTCGTAGCCAGCTGATGGACATCAATAGTGTATGTGGATTGTTTGGTCCCGGATATGACACTTGCCGTGGCAATCTCTTCATCAGAGATCCCGGCGGTACGTTCCATAAAGTTGGATTCCAAGGAAAGGGATAGAGCGCTTGATTTGAGCTGAATGAGTTTGGCATTGATGCTGTCGAATTCAACCACCTGAGCTTCAAGCTTTGTTTTTTGCGTCTCTTTTATATCAATGGGGACCTTGTCTACCTCCCGCAATTGATCCAGAATATCCTGGAGTTCCAATCCCGACCCCAACCCTAAGCTTGTAATTGATCCCAATCCCATTTTATCGCCTCCTTCTGTCTACAGGGTTTCATCATCAGACAGAATATTAAGCAAAAATCATGCACATTAACATTCATTGATTATGTCTCTACTATCGGATGTGTGGGATCAAAACATTAAATTAAATTTTTTAAAATAAAGAGGCCCCCCGGCAAGTTGTTGCCGGGGGGCCTGATCAGAATCAATAGCCTGATGGTTATGGATTACTGGAGCAGGCTCATTACGTTCTGTGAGCTTGCATTGGCCTGGGACATGGCAAATGTTCCGGCCTGGGCAAGAACCTGCAGTTTTGTAAAGTTTTGAGATTCTTCCGCAAAATCAACGTCACGGATGGTTGATTCCGCTGCTGCCACATTTACACGGGTAGTGGTAATGTTGGCCTCGGTGGAGGTCAGTTGGTTCTGCACAGACCCCAGACCCGATCTAATCTTGTCCAGATCCTTCAAGGCGGCATCAGCTACTGAAATGGCGATCTGGGCATCTTCCTGAGTCAGTACGCTGAGGTCGGACAGCCGGTTGGTTTGTGCATCACTCACCTGGGCAGTGGCTGCGTTCCCGTCGGTATTGGCGGCAATGGTGCTGCCCTGGGCAATCACCGAATCTGCCTGCAGGGTCATGGCTTCACTCAGCTGATTCACTCCGCCGGTGGTGATATCGCTTTCCAGCACATTTCCGGCAGCATACACCGTTCCGTCAGCCGCAGTAATGTCATTGGTCAGGTAGGTGCCTGCCGTGATCACACTGCCCTCTGCCAGAGAAGACCCTGCTTCAAGCTGCATCTGGGTACCGGAAGCCACTTTCTCATCAGCATCCAGGGTGATGGTGCCGCCGATAGTGGATCCATTGGTAAGCATGGAACCAGCTGCCAGCTTGGTGCCGGCACCAAGGGTGAAAGCGTCATTGATTACGTCCAGATCAACTTTTGTCGCAGCGCTGCCGCCAATCGTGGATCCTGCTTTGATAAAGGTATCCGTGGTTTCAATGGTGGATCCGGCACCGATCTCCTGTTTTTTGGTGAAGTTGACATCTCCGTCAAGGTTTATCTCGCCGTTGAATGAGGATCCTGCCCTAAGAACACTGGCCGCCGCAAGTACGGAACCGGTACCCAGTGTTACTTCCTTGGTAATGCTGGCCATGTCTGCTGTGAGGGTTGAGGCCTGTTTTAGGGTGACATCGGCATTGATCTTTGATTTTGATGTTAAACTGGAGCCTTCTGCAAAGCTTGATCCTGCTTTGGCGGTTAAGGCTGCTCCAGCAGTGACTGTCGCACTGCTCTTCAGGGTAATGTCGGCGCCAATGACTGAAGTTGCTTTTAAGGAGGTGCCGTCCGCAAGCGTAGAACCTGTTTTGGCTGTCATGGCACCGGTTAACGTTGCAGCACTGCGCAAGGTGATATCCGTACCGATGGTTGAACCCGAGGACAGAGTTGATCCACCAGCCAGGGAAGAACCGATGGCCAGGGTCATATCGGCAGCGCCCGCAATAGCACTCAGAGTGAAATCAGTTGCCAGCGTGAGGTCGGTATAAATCGTATCGCCGGAGGAGATGATTGTTCCGTTGGCAAGCTTGCTGCCGGCAGCAAGGACGATATCCTGGTTTGTCAGCGCTTCATCAGCCGCAAGAATAATGTCTGTTTTCAGGGTATATTGTGCACCAGCCGCACCGCCTGATAGTGGTACTCCGTCCAAACCGGAAACAGTTATGCCGCTTCCCAGGACGGTTCCAGCCTTTAAGAGGCTGCCAGCCTTAAGCGTTGAGCCTGAACCAAGTGTGCTGGATGCTGTAAGTTCGCCGGTCTGGTAAACCGTTGTTTTTTTATGGGTATCAAGTGTCGTACCATTCCCGAGAACAGATCCCTGTTTCAGGATAGACCCGCTTGCAGTAACTGTACTGGTGGCGGTGGTGACGCCTGTTGCTTCAACGATGAGGACATTGCCGCCAAGCGTTGTGGTACTGGCAATTGTGGTTCCGGCAGATAGTGTGGACCCGATAGCCAGCGTACTGTTACCCACTGTTGCATCTGTTTGTTCAATGGTCGCAGCGGTATTTGTTAACGTTGTATTGGCAGCCAAAACTGTTCCTGCGGTCAAAACTGAACCGGAACTAATCGTGTTGTCAGCCGTGGTGGCGGCAGTCGCCTCAATAGTGGACGTACCGGCCAGTGTCACGCCAGTGCCGATTTCAGAGCCTGCAGCCAAAATACTACCGTTTATAATAGTGGAATAAAGTCCCAGGGTGCTTGAGGCTGTGGTGCTGGTAGTGGTGGTTTTTGCCTTTACGTCTCCGTTGATGGTGTCGTTAAACATAACGGTTGAACCGCTACCCAGCACCGATCCGGCTGCAAGGATGCTTCCCTCACTTGTGATAATATCATCACTAAAGGCACTAGATGCTGTTATATCCTGGTTAGTAGTCCAGCCGGCACCAATGGTAGAGTTTGCAGCGATTTTGGATCCCACGGCCGCAGTGGCGGACGAGGTGAAAGCCTCTGATTTGGCAATGTCCATCTTATTGGTCAGGGCCACCGCATCTCCGCCGTCCACGTTGGTGATCACAATGTCACTGGAACCGGTCTGGTTCAGGTTAATATGTCCCACCGTGGACATATCTTCTCCCTTGAATACGGACTGAAGGCCCTCACTGTCCGCCTTGACCTCAATGGCCCGGCCGTCCGTGGAATTCAGAGTCAGGGTGCCGTTGGCATCCACTGTGGCCAAAACGCCGTGCTGGGATGTCTTGTTGTTGATGGCCTTGACAAGAGAACCGTCTGCATCATTGGCCTGAACATTCACGCCGTTCATGGTGACACCGTTGATGGAAAATTCCGACAGTGTACCCGCACCGATGGTGCTGCTGGTAGTTGATTTAACCTCTGCCGAAGCAGATATGCCCAGCACGTCAGACAGTTTGTTGATGGAATCGGCCACGGCTGCCATGCTGTTCTCCCGGGAATTGGTGAACCCGACATCAGTGGCTTCCAGTTCAAAATTTTTGTCCTGGAGGTTGCTGTAGATTGCCAGTTCAACCCTGCCGGGAGCATCATCGGCCAGAGACAGCTTGCTGGATGTTACATGTCCGATTTTGTTGGATTCTGAGGAACCTATAGAAATGTTAACGGTTTCACCCGAATAGGCACCAACCTGAAATTGTTTGTCCGTAAAGTTACCGGACAAAAGTTTCTGGCCGTTGAAAGAAGTGGTTCTGGCTATGGTATTCATCTCTTCCATCAGTTTGTCGATATCTGACTGGATGGCGGCCCGGGATTCAGTTGTCTGGCCGTCCTGTGCAGCCTGGATCGCCTTGGTTTTGATGGTGTTGATAATGTTGATGGATTCTTCCAGGGCCGCATCTGCAGTCTGGACAATATTGATGCCGTCATTGGCGTTTTTTATGGCCTGACCAAGGCCCATAGCCTGGGACCGCAGAGAGTCGGCAATGGACATGCCTGATGCGTCGTCTGCCGCTTTGTTGATTCTCAGGCCGGATGACAGCCTTCCAAGGGATGCGGAAAGGGCATTGTCATTTTTAACCATGTTTTTGTGGGCATTGAGAGCTGCCACATTGGTGTTAAGTCTAAGCGCCATATGTATAATCCTCCATGTAAGTGATCCCCGGGAATCCTTTCCCGGTTGTTAGGGTATTGCCGGTAATTGTTCAAGGAGACAATCTACGGGGTTTTTCTCTTTTCCCCCTCCTTTTTTGCAAATCCAATTTTGTGTCTGACTATGGTTATCGGCCTGTCGAAACGATACTTTAAGGAATTAATTTGAGGTTGCGTTTTTTGATGGGCGTTGTAATACTTACGTATCAGTGTTTTCGACACCCGAATATTTATGGAGAATGTAAATGGCGAAATGGGAGAGCAATTATTTTGAAAACAACCTTTTCTTATTGAAAAAGAACCATGGCCATTTGGTTGAGGTGGTATCAGAATCCCGGATTCTTTCAGACAAAACCACGATTGTTTATGCTGAAAACGGCAAACCCAATATCCGGGTTGAAACGAGAGAAAAAGATGCAATTCTCATTCATGATCCAGATGATCCGGGCATTGAATCAGAAACTTTTTTATCCATGGTGCCGCAGGATTCCACAGGGGTTGTACTGATGTTCGGTATGGGGCTTGGGTATTCTGTGATTGAACTGCTGGAAAAAAGAAAAACCATCCAGTTTCTGATTATTTTTGAAGCAGAGCCTGATCTTTTTATTCATGCCATGCACGCAATGGATCTTTCCACTGTCTTAACTGACAAGCGGGTCGTGTTGTGTATCGGAGAGCCCGCGGATTTGCCGACTGTTATAGGACCGGCCAACCGGGCATTGATGCTGGAAGATATTCATACCCTGAATCTGCTCTCCTGTTTCAAAATAGATCCGGCTTATGAAACAATTTCCTCCCGTGTGTTTGACCTTATCAACGCATTCAACACAGAAGGGGCAACCAAAATATTGTATGGCAGGACATTTGTTGAAAACCGCTTGAAACATATGACTTCCATGCACCATGATCGAAAGCTTGAGGATCTCAAAGCACAGTTTGAAAATGTTCCGGCCCTGATTATCGCAGCGGGCCCGTCCCTGGATAAAAATATCGATCAGGTGCACAAGGCAGTCGGTAAGGCGATTATTATCTGTGTGGACACCGCCCTGCCAAATCTGCTCAACCATGATATTATTCCTGATTTTGTGACATCCATTGACTATAAGGAACTGACCTATGAAAAGATTGCCCCTGTGGCTGCGCATCCCGCCAGCCGTCGGGTCAATCTGATATGCACCACATGGGTGACGGATATGGTTCCCAAGGTATTTCCTTTTCAATCTGTTTTCTGGGCCTTTAACAACAATGCCCTGGAAAACTGGATGAATATCTCCTTAGGGGGCAGACTGGCTGTGAGCGGGGCTGGAACCGTTGCCCATCTGAATTTTGTTGCTGCAAAAATCATGGGATGTGATCCGGTGATATTTGCCGGGCAGGACCTGGCCTATTCTGAAAAGCGGAGTCACGCATCCCATGTGTCCCTGCGCAGTGATGAACAAATTAAGAAAATGCTGGAAAGTGGTGAGGAAGTGATATGGGTCAAGGGGGTGCTTGAATCCAAAGTGCCCACAAACAGGCAGATGTATGGGTATAAAAACACATTTGAAACGATGATCAAAAATTCGGGAGGGCTTGTAATAAATGCCACTGAAGGCGGGGCATTTATAGAGGGAACAGAAGCGATGCCCCTTTCAACAGCCATTGAAAATTTTTGTAACGCTCCGATTAAGTTGGACATCCAGTTTATGGGCAAACCGGTGGATCTGTTGCAGCCGGTGGAAGAAACTTACAGGAAGTTGCTGAAAATAGAGAAGCTGGCACAAAAAGTAAAAAAAACGGCAAAACCGGTGCAGGAAAAATTGAAAAAATTGCAGAATGTGACCAGTTTTGCCGGTCTGCCGAGGGACGTGCAGGAAAAAGTATCCACCTTTGATAAATATCAGATAAAAATTGATAAAGACCCGATATGGGAAATGTTTGACGAACTGACCCTGGAAAATATGCGGCAGGATGAACGTCAGAAAATGAAAATTGATTCTCTGGCCAACACCCCTGAAAAATATCTTGAATGGCTTTCCAAAAGTGTGGATCGAGTTGATAAAATCAATACAATACGAATGGAGAATCTGGGTTGGTTTAAAGATCGGATAAATGAACTTATTTCCTATTACAAAACGGAAAAAATAAAAACTGCACAGATAGAAAAAAATGAGAAAAACATAAAGAATATACTTGACCTGGCGGAACTGTATGAACAGTCTAAAAATTATGCGTTGCTTAAAAAATTACTGGATGCATATGCCCTTCAGGCAGAGAAAGGGGAAAAAAATGCAATGATCCAGTATTTTTATGGTGTCATTGCTTTGTATCATGGGGATTATGAAGCCGCTGAAAAGAATTTTGATATTGCGGTAAATTTAGATGGATTGATTTCTGAAAGGATTGCAGAAAAGCAAAGAGAAATCGGTGATTATTATTTCAAACTGGCCATGCCTAACAAGATTCCTTTAACTGGGATACGGCCATATTTTACTGAAAAGTTGTTATTAAACGGGTTGAAATCCTGCCCGGACCATACCGGTATAAGAAACATCTTTAGGCAATTTTCACAAGAAGATCTGGAAAAATCCAGGCAGGATCTGGAACCGGTCAAAAACATTGTGGAAAAATGGATTGCGCGGTTTGATGCGGAAAGCCGCTTGTTTGATTACTTGGATAAAGGTGTAATACAAACTTTTTATGGTTTATATGGTAAAAATCTTATTGCAGAAAAAAATTTTGAAGGTGCTTTGGCTGCTTTTAAAAAGGCATGGTCTATTGATCCCTGTGATCCGGATATCTGCATTGTATTGGCAGATCTATCCTTTACAATGGCAGATTTTGATTCAGGGTTGGGATATTTGAAAGAGGCGGTTGATCTGGATAAAGAATATGCAGTCTACTGGTATAATATTGGTAAGAACCTGTTTGACCAGAATGATTTCAACGGGGCTGTCATTGCATATGAAAATTATTTCAAAGCCTTGCCCGAAAACTATGGTGTTTTAAAAGAAATCGGAGACTGCTATCAGGCGCTTGGGCAGCTTGAGGCCGCAAGAGAGGCCTATCTGCAGTTTAAAAATGCGGAGATAAACAAAGTAAAATAGGGGAGCAGACAAATTATTTTTTGGTTAACACCGAAATTTCAGAATGGAAATTATCAATTTTCAATTCACCAAAAGATATGGTATCACGCGCAACCTCTTTATATTGATCAAACCAGAAAATCATTTCCTTCAGCAGTATCGGCTCCTTGACTCCCAATTCATCTGGAGTCATTTTTTTTCTTTTCCCTTCTCTTAAATTACGAAGCAAAATGTATTCCGGTTCGTGACTTTGTACCAAATTAATATAATTTTTGACTACGTCTGGCTCCATTTCCTGAAAAGAGATAAAATTGGCAAAAAGATCTATTTTTCCGCGTAATTTCGGCAATTGCCAGGGACACAAAACAACCGCACGGCATGCGTCCGGAATATTGTCAATGTCAATATGTTCCCATTCCCGGGTCTGGTCATATCCCAGCACGGAACTTTCTCCGAAAACCTCCCGCAAATAATAGGTGGCCACTGCTGCCACAGGCGGCAGATCCACATCAATGTAAAGTGCATCGGGTTCTGATTTAAGCAAAATTTCTCCAAGCGTACCGTATCCACCACCGATTTCCAGCGCCCGGTGTATGGGGTTTGGAACAATATTTTTTTTCAGGAAAACCAGGCCTTTTAAATAATTGAGAAAAGAAAGGCTGTATCGACAGTCTTCAAAAACAAATTGTTCGTTTGGATGCCCAACCTGACTTTCGCTCAAGTTCGATAGTATAGGCGGATTATTTGAATCAGCAGCCTTGAACACACGGTAATCTGCAAGTGCATTTGTATGCCCGGACAAAAGATTATAAATATCAGTGCCTGCTTTTCGGTATGGGAGAGTATCAAGCCATTTGATAAAATGGTCAATGATGTCTTTATGTCTGTAGTAAAATGGTCTGGAATAAAGCGGTACAAAAAAAGAATTTGCTGATTTGTGTGCGCGAAAACCAGAAAGCCCTTTTCGTTTAATTTCATCAATAATGGCTGCAATACACACACTCCAAAAGTCGGTGGGTGAATACAGGGGGTCTGCGTGTTGCATATCATTAATCATGGTATTTAATAATGAAAGGCAATTTGTTTCATTTTTATTCATTCTACTCTACCTCAGTGATGTCCGGTTAGGTTTTTGCATCACGTGATTTTATTGGTTCTTTGAAATTATTGTCCTCAAGCGGTTCAGAGTTGCCTTGGCCGTTAAATAACTCATTCAAAATTTTAGTTCGTAATTGCC
>NZ_JBFXHE010000090.1:0-12775 GCF_050177295.1 Desulfobacter sp. | reverse complement strand
GATCTGAAGGGGCGTTTCCGTTAACAGCTTGATGTTGGCTGCTTTTTGTATCCGGGGTTCAATGCGTTTAAAATCCGTATTTCCCCGGACCACCAGAACGGGAACCGGCAGGCTATCAAGCTGGGAAAGGACCGTGGACCAGTTGAAAAAATGGGTCATATCACCAGGAATAACAATCAACTCCGGATGGTACTGGTCTAAAATCCTGTAAATGGATTCCATATGTTCGGGTTTTCCGTGAATGTCCGCAACTGCATATATACGCATCGCTCCTCCTTAAAGGGGATGTAAGTGGTAAGTAAAAATAAGACCTGTTTCAGGCGTTATATGCGATTTTGCCGGCAATCACAACCTTGTTTGCAAAGCAGATACCCAAGCAAGGTGCCCTGCATGACAAAGGACCGGTTTCTGTCCGCAGATATTGCCGCTGTTCGAACGCTTTTGCAAAGCAGCCGGCTTGTTCGGGCTGTGGAGGATGCCGTGGACAAACGCTATCAGGTGTTTGAACGGCTTTCAATCAGACCGGTTTTTGCCAGCACCTTGGCATAAAGCGTGTTGACTTCCCTGATTTTAAAGACTTTTCCAATACCTGCCAGAATGATCAGAAATAATATGCCGACAATAATACATATGAATATATGGGTAAAAAAACCGGAGACCGGGATCAGATGAATAATTTCAATATATATAGCTTTTAAAATCAGCCAGACCACGATACTGACCAGCAGCATTACACCAAAGAAAGCGTATACCTCAGATCGTCCTGCGTTTTTTGTTTTCCTGCTCCACACTTCAAACAGAGCGACTGTGGTAATGAACACGGACAAAGACAGGCCCAAGGCCACGCCTTTGATTCCCATGGCTGTCATTGCAACATAGAGAAACGGCAGGCTTAATGCCACGCACACCGTGGAAAAAAGGGCAGGGAACAATGTGTTTTGAACGGCAAAGAACCCCCGGGAAACAATGGTCTGGGCGGAAAATGCAAATGCTCCTGCCATGAAATACGGCAGTACCCCTGATGTCAGGGCCGCATCATGGGCGTCAAAGGCTCCGCGCTGGAATAAAATAGCCACAACTTCTTTATTGAGAATCATAAAGACAACTGAAAATGGCATCACAATAAAGATATATTTAAGGGTCTGGTTAATAATGGTGTTTAAGCCGGAAAAATCTTTTTGTGCAGCTATTTTTGCCATGAACGGATAAGAGGCCACGCCAACGGCATTGCCGAAAAGCCCCACTAGTATGAACATGATGCGAAGGGCGTAATTCAAGGCTGAAATGCTTCCCTCGTTTAAAAACGAGCCAAAGAATTTCATCAGGATTTCCGTGGAAAAGGTCATGGTCAGTCCAAGCATCAGGGGTAAAGTTAACAATACATATTTGAGCACATCAGGATGCCTGAAATTAAAACTTGGCATATAGATGAGCCCCACCCTTTTCGCCCCAAACAACTGAAGCAGGAAACTGCCGAAGAAAGCGCCTGCAAGCACACCCCAGGCAAATCCTTCCATGCCCAGAACCGGATACAGAAGTATCCCGCCCGCAATAATGCCGGTATTGTATACCAATGGTACAAGCGCCGGGAAAAGAAACCGTTCCTTTGAGAATTGTACGGCATTGAACAGTCCCCCGGCAAAAAAGAAAAACTGGGCCGGGATAATGATCCGGGTCATGCGTACGGCAAGGTCAAAGGCCGGGCCGTTCTTAAGTCCCGGTGCAAGGACGCAAATCAGTTCCGGAGCAAAAATCATGGAAAGGCAGATAAAAATCAAAAGACCGGCACCAAAGCAGTTGAGAATAACGGAAAAAACCCGGTATCCTTCCTGTTCGTTATTTTCAACAAGATACTGGGTAAAGATGGGGATAAAAGTAATGGATAAAAAACCTGACGCCACCACATGGTTTAAAATTTCAGGAATCACAAACGCCACCTGGTAAGCGTCAACGCCTGCGCTTGCACCGCCCATCCAGGCAATGGCTGTTTCGCGCACAAGACCGATGATCCTGCTGGAAAATACCGATGCCATCATAATAAATGATGCAACCCCGATTTTTTTAAAGGTGGAAGTCTGTGTCATAGTCTGAAATCCAGTGCAAGCTTTATCATAGTGCCTATTATAAAATATACCCGGGTAAAAGACGGACTGAAATCGTTTGACCCGAAACACAGCCTGCATATACAATGAATCGCATAAAGATGACAGCACTAAACCTTAAGGCCCGCAAATTTTAAAACCCAATTTAATCAAGGAAAAATCATGACCTCAAAGCTGGGAATTTTCTCAATTATTGCCGGTCTTGTACTTGGATTGTTTGCTCTGCTTTCCAAATTTATGGGCGCAGCCGGTTTTCTTTCCATCATGACCATTTCCACTTTTTTTGAAGGAATTACCGATAAAATTCTGAACCGGATCTCCAATGATACGCTTTATAATATATTGTATTCATTTTTTTATGAGATTCATCTTGCAGGGGTTTTAACAGGTTTGGGTATCATCCTGCTGATTATCGGTACCTTTATCCGCAAGGATTGACTTTTTGGCCTTGTTAAACATGGTTTGATCCATTATTTTAACGCATTGTTTTTTTCAATTATTGTTGTTCGTTTTTGATGTCGGGTTAACAAAAATAAGTGACGAAAAAAGAGGGGGAGGAGGAGCTATATGAAAATTCTCATTGGATATAAAGGCACCAATATCGGTCAGGATCTGCTCAAGCTTGGGGCTGAACATGCAAAGGCGTTTGATGCTACGGTACTGGTTGTCACCTCAATGTTAGAGGGGACTGAAAAGGACCAGAAAAAAATTCTGGAAGCAGAAAACAACCTAGACCAGGCGCAAGTTTTTTTCAAGGCCCAGGGAATCGCCTGTGAAAAACATCTTTTGATCCGTGGTATGGAGGCAGGAGAGGATATTGTTGTATTTGCAAATGAAAAAGATGTGGATGAAATTATCATTGGCGTAAAAAGCCGTTCAAATGTGGGGAGACTATTGTTTGGTTCCACGGCTCAAACAGTGATACTAGAGGCGGACTGCCCGGTTGTCACCGTAAGGTAAACACCACTTCATGGGTTACCCAGCGCTTTTATGGACATAATTAAACAGTTTAAGGCCTTATCTGATCCTACCCGGTTGCGGCTTTTGTTTATCCTTGAGCATTTTGAACTCAATGTAAATGAAATTGTCTCTGTGGTGAGCATGGTGCAGTCCGGGGTGTCCCGGCATTTAAAAATTCTGCTTGACGCCGGGCTCCTGGTCTCACGGAAAGACGGCAGTTTTATTTATTATGCCACGGACAAAAACGGATACAATCGGGAACTTGTTCTCCTTGCCTTAAGACAGCTTGAAAACGACCCGGTATTGCAGGACGATCTTGCTCGTACACAGCAATGTATTGTATTGAGAAAAAACAGATCCAGACGCTTTTTCAGAACCGCTGCCCCGCGGTGGGACCGTTTAAAAAAAACGGTTCTTGGCGAATTTAATCCCAACCCTGTGTTTGAACGCCATCTTCAGGACGCTTTGATTATTGCCGATCTTGGTTGCGGTACTGGTGAGATGCTTGCCGGTCTCCTTGGCAGGGGTGACAAGACCCTGATCGGTGTGGATGCCTCTCACGAAATGCTTGAACAGGCAAGACTTCGACTGCCCGAAAGGCCGAATTTAGAGCTTCGCATAGGAGAGCTGGAACATCTTCCCATGCGTGAACAGGAGGCCGATGCGGCGCTGATGAGCATGGTATTGTACCATGTGTCCGAACCTGAAAAAGCGATCCGGGAGGTGTACCGGATCCTTAGCCCCGGGGGCTTATTTCTTCTGGCGGATTTTTTGAAACACGATCAGGAACAGATCAAAGATATAATTGGTGGCGTCTGGCTGGGGTTTACCCGGCAGCAGATCTCAGAGTGGCTGGGCAGAACCGGTTTCAATCTTAAGCATATTGAATCTTATCCCGTTGAAAAGACATTAACCTTTACTGTTTATCTTGCACAAAAATAATGGAAAAATAATGATTTATCCTGTTATTCTTGCCGGCGGTTCCGGAACCCGGCTGTGGCCCATGTCCAGGTCTTTGTACCCCAAACAGCTCATTAATCTGTGCAGCACCCATACCATGCTGCAGAACACCCTTTTGCGGTTATCAGGCCTTAACGATCTTGGCGACCCGGTAATTATATGCAATGAAAATCACAGATTCATGACCGCAGAGCAGATCCGCCGAATTGATATCAAAGACTTTAAGATCATTCTTGAACCGGCTGCCAGAAATACTGCTCCGGCCATTGCCCTGGCCGCCTTGGTTATTGATGCTGATCTTAAGTCTGAGAATCAGCAGGATCCGGTGATGCTGGTACTGCCTGCAGATCATGAAATTAAAAATATTGAAGCGTTTCATGACATCATTCAATCGGGTGCGCAACTGGCCCGGCAGGGAAAACTGGTCACCTTCGGCATCGTGCCCTCATCACCGGAAACAGGATACGGGTACATAAAAAAAGGAACCAGACTCGACAATCCGGATCCGGCCTTCATGATTGACCGGTTTGTGGAAAAACCGGATTATGATACAGCGGTTTCCTATCTTGAATCAGGCGATTTCTGCTGGAATTCAGGCATGTTCATGTTCAAAGCCTCTGCCGTTATTTCCGAACTTGGGGCATTTGCCCCGGACATGCTTAGAAAATGCCGCACAGCCATTAAAAATGGAAACATGGACCTGGATTTTTTCAGGGTGGACAAAACGGCATTTGAAGCCATTACAGAGGATTCCATTGACTACGCAGTTATGGAAAAAACAGACAAGGGCGTTGTAATTGCCCTTGATGCCGGATGGAATGACCTTGGCTCCTTTGACGCGTTGTGGCAGACCGGTGATAAGGATGAACTCAATAATGTGACCAGCGGGGATGTGCTGGTACACAATGTCACAGATACGTATATCCATTCTGACAGCCGTCTTGTGGCAGCCGTAGGCCTTGAAAAATTTGTGATTGTGGACACCAAGGATGCTGTGCTGGTGGCCCCCCGGGATCAGGTTCAGGATGTAAAAAAAATAGTTACCCAGTTAAAAGCGCAAAACAGAGTGGAGGCTGTTTCCCATGCCAAAGTTTACCGCCCCTGGGGGGATTATGAAACCATAGATATGGCGGACAGGTACCAGGTAAAGCGCATCACCCTAAAACCCGGTGCAAAGCTGTCTTTGCAGAAACACTATCACCGGGCTGAGCACTGGACCGTTGTATCCGGGACAGCCATTGTCACCAAAGGCACTGAAGAGATCCTTTTAAAAGAAGACCAGTCTGTCTATATTCCCCTTGGCACCATGCACCGGCTTGAAAATCCGGGCAAAATTCTTTTGGAACTGATAGAAGTACAGTCAGGCCCATACCTGGGGGAAGATGATATTGTCAGGTTTGACGATATATACGGACGTGAAAAAAAATCTGGTACCGATAAATAAATTATTGCAAATCAAATAAAAATATTTGAAACTGATGCTCTGGTTGTAATATTTAAACTGATAATAATAAGGACATAACATGCCGGTCGGCAGCATGGAGAAGAATTGATGAACGACCAGATTACGGAAAATATGAAAGGAAAATTCATCATGGCCATGCCCGGTCTTCCGGATCCCAATTTTTCACAGACTGTCTCCTGTCTTTGTGAACACAATGAATCCGGTGCTCTTGGCTTTATTATTAATAAAGTTCACCCGTTGCTCACCGGCCGGGAGCTTTTTGAAGATTTGGGCATTCCCTGCAATCAGCGTATTGATAAAATAAATATTTTCCTTGGCGGCCCTGTCCAGCCTTCAGGGGTATTTGTACTTCACTGCGGCCCGTTTCAGTGGAATGAAACTCTTAAAATTTCCGACTGGCTGGCGTTGAGCAATTCCCGGGACATCCTGGAAGCCATTGCCCTGGGGCAGGGGCCTGACACCTTTATGATCCTTCTGGGCTGCGCCGGGTGGGGCCCCATGCAGTTAGACAATGAACTTGCCGATTCAGCCTGGCTCTCCTGTGATCTGTCCAGGGAAATCATGTTTGACACCAAGCCGGACCTGAAATATGAAAAAGCCATGATGCTGATCTGATTTGCCGGCCAATGACTTTACACCCCCAAGAATCCATAGAAAAATTAGTTTCTGATACCCTCTCTGTAATCGACAGTCTTGCAGCCGTTTCAAACAATTCTGACAAAAGCCTTGCCGAAAGCAGGCAACTTTGCAGCAAAATCCCTTCCCACATCAGGGAAGGGATTTTGCGCGTGGCCGTGGTCGGGGTAATCAAGTCAGGCAAAAGCACTTTTATTAACGCGATTTCGGGCAAAGAACTGGTTCAGCGCGGGGCAGGGGTGGTTACATCCATGACCACCCGTATCAGGAAGGGTAAAAAAAACAAGGCAATTATTCATTTTAAATCATGGGATAACATCAACAGGGAAATTGAAAGCTGTCTGGAAATGTTTCCCGGAAAGGGCGACTCCCGGCCTTTTGATATCAGACGCACCCAGGACCGGCAGCATCTGCGGCGTATTTTTGATACCATTGTATCTGCATGTCCGGTTACTTCCCGGGGACTGCGCCCTGAAGCAGTCGTCATCCGCAATGCCCTTGACGGCTATCGACATTGTCTGGACGTTATCGGCTCTGATGAACAGACCGTCAGCTTTGACACCAAAGCGTTTGACGTCCACAAACAGTTTACAGCGGACCCGGCAAAGGCTTTTTATGTCAAAGACGTGTGCCTGGAAGTGTATGGAAAAACCATTGATCCCAACATTGAAATTGCCGATTGCCAGGGTGCGGATTCCACGGATCCTGCAGTCCTTGGAAAAATATTTTCCTATCTTGAGGCTGCCAACCTGATTGTTTACTGTATCTCGTCGCGCACAGGGCTTCGCCAGTCTGACATGTCATTTTTAAAAAAGATAAAACGCTTTGGGCTGATGGAAAACATTCTTTTCATTTTCAACTGTGATTTAAGTGAGCATGAGAGCTTGGACAACCTGAAAATGACTCGGGATAAAACCATTCAGGAACTGAATTTTTTGGTGCCGGATGTCAGGATTTTTTCTTTTTCAGCGCTGTATACGCTTTTTGATGCCCTTGGCAAAAGACTTTCATCCAAAAACAAGAAACGCCTTGGGCTTTGGCAGGAGGACCGGGAAATGACCGTTTTTTGCACCAAAGAGTATACCCGGTTTCTTGCAGGATTTAATCTGATGTTTGACGCGTCCCGGTTCAATCTGTTTTACGCCAATCACATCGAACGGCTTAAAATTGTAACCCATGTTCTTGCCGAAAAAACACAGATCCTCTTTGATGTCTTTTCCGCCGGGCTTTTAGATCAGGAAAGGGCCAGAAAGCGTCTTACCGATTTTGAAGGCAGCGCCAGGCGTTTAAGGGTTATTGTGGACAACTCGGTTATGGGCGCAGTGTCAGCGCTTCGCAGGGAGATTGAGTCCAACTTAAAAAATGCATTTCTCAAAGACAGCGAAAATATCAATACACGTGTGACAAATTTTATCCGGCAAGCCCAAATTGATTCACAGCCTTATAAGGAAGTTGTGAAGGACGCCGGTTTTAAACAGATTCTGTATATGATGTTCCAGGACTTCAAGCGGGAGCTTGACCTTTTTATTCTTGAACAGATCGCCCCTGAACTTAAACAACTGGTGCGCACCCAGGAGGAACGTATCGCGTCCTATTTTAAATCGCTTCTGGATTCCTACCGCATTGATTATGTCACCATGGGCTTTTCCGAGGACCGGGAGGATGATCGCTTTTCCCTTGAAATGATCAAGGAAGAGGAAGAATATTCCAGGGCGGCTGACCTTGAAAGTATAAAAAAAATTCTAGGACTGCATCTGCCGAACCAGATTCTTTCGCCCGAATATACCAGGATGATGCAGACCAATGCCGTGACCGATTTCAGTCTTCATTCATTGGTTTTATGTGTATCTGCCATGATGGACAAGCATGTGCGATTTTCCTTTACTCCCGGGCTTGACAGGGCTGCTGTCAAAATCAAGAAAAAAACGCTGACCCTAATGCAGCGGCAGATAAACGCCTATCACCGCAGTTTGAAACAGGATTATTTTTTCCCTTTAATAGACGCGGTAACACGGGATTTTAAAGACAAAATTTTTCAACGTTTTACCATGTATGAAACTTTGAACAAGGATATGGATGCACTTTTCTGCCTTAAACAGGAGGAAAAAAACCAGCATCTTGCCATGATAAAAAAGGCGGAAAACGATATTATCCGGATACGGGCGCTTATTGATGAATTCAGCATGGATTTTGGGGCAGGTGCATTTGAGTGAGCCGTAGAAACCCGCTTGTAGCAGGTGCATACAATCTATTTTGTATTTGAATGATAACACCCCGTAATCAGATGTACTTTACAACTCTTCCAAAAGCAATATTCAGTTTTTTCATCCGTGCTCTGAGGGTAGAGGGATGCAAGCCAAGCCTGTCAGCTGCGCCACCCTTGCCTTCAATTCGTCCCTCAGTTTTTTTTAAAATAGATTGGATGTATTTTCGTGTCCAATGATCAAGTGCTTCAATATCATCCACATCATCGGCCGGCACCCTGTCCTGATCTCTTTTCCAATCCCATGCAGGTTTTCGTATGGTAAGAGAAGGCAGAACATCATGGAGATTCCCTGTTATCAACACACGTTCAAGTACGTTTTCCAACTCTCTCACATTACCGGGCCATGCATATTGTTGGAGCTGCCTCATGTAGTTTTCAGACAATTTCAGAGAGGGTCTTATTTTCAGTTCCTTTGATTTTCTATCAATAAAATGGTTCACCAGGGCAGGAATATCCTCAGGCCTCTGCCGTAACGGCGGAATCATTATTGGAAACACGTTAAGGCGGTACCAGAGATCTTTACGAAACTCACCGGTCAGTACCATATGTTCAAGGTTTTTGTGCGTGGCACTGATGACACGCACATCCACCGACAGGGGAGTTGTTCCCCCGACCCGTTCGATCTCCTTTTCCTGCAATACTCTTAAAAGTCTTACCTGGGCTGCCAATGGAAGTTCCCCGACTTCATCCAGAAAAATCGTGCCGGTATGTGCCCTTTCAAAGAGCCCTCTTTTTTGGGCAATAGCCCCGGTAAAGGAACCTTTTTCGTGGCCGAAAAGTTCGCTGTCAATCAGACCCTCGGGAATAGCGCCGCAGTTCACTTTAATCAGCGGCCGATCCTTTCTCCTGGACCCGCGATGGATGGCATTGGCCATGACCTCCTTACCGACACCGGTTTCTCCCAATAAAAGAACCGGACTGTTCATGGGAGCAACCTGCCTGATCAACCGCATTACACCGGACAGGCCGAAATCAGCGCCGATAATCGTATCTCCGGTCATCTCTATCATTTTTTGATTCAGGTATTTGTTGTCATCTTTGAGCATGTCCTGGAGAAGCTGTACCTCCTGGTGCTTCATGACATTACTGATGGCGGAGACCAAGGGGGCATGGAATAAATTGACAAGACAGCCATGGACCTCCCCATACCTGTGTTTACCTCTTGCAAACAGAATAAAATAGCCAAGGCGCTTGTTTTCAAGTTCGAGATCTATGTGAATATGAGAAATTTCTTCACTCCAGATTAAAGAGCAGACGGCTTTGATCTCGGGAGGCTCGCAATCAATGTCATTCACCATGTGTACTCCGGGCGCCTCCTGCATTTTTGCTTTGAAAAAACTCCACATCTGGAAGGGAAAGTCAATGGTTCTGGAGGGTTTTTTCATATCCCCTGGAAACAATACTGCGTGCAGTCTGGCTTTGTTTATTCCGGGATCATATACGCCGAGGAGGATGCCGTCAGCAGGCATAACGGTTTGAAGATATGCCAGAAACCGCTGCAATGCCGTATTACTATCAAGGCTGCTGAACAAGTGCAGAGTGCCCTGTTTGAAAAAAACATTTTCGTTGATGTTCATCATTGACTCCCCAGGCTTGATCATTGACTCACACGATCCGCTGTGCGAGTATAGCAGATAAACTTCCAAATAAAACAGTTTTAAGCGATCTGCTAAATTTGAAAGACAATCTGTCAAATATGATAGTGGTGATCCGCCCCTTTTTTCATAAACATACATGGCAAGCCTGTATGTCATAACGAAAATTGAAACTCTTATCATCGCAGTACGTGAGATGGGGTGTGATATAAACACACTTAAAAAGGAAAATCTGTTGTCATGGCATAGAATCTGTATAACCTTAATCAAAAAAGGCAAAAGGTGGGATTTCCATGGAGTCAATAGAAATGATATATCTCAGAACATTCTCTGATCAGGAAAGACAGACAGCGATTGATATATTCAATGGGTTGTCCATCCAGGGCGCTGACATGCCTTTCAGAATAAAATTGTTTATGAATCATGAGTTGCCCAATGATCTAATGGTTTTCCTATATTGGAACACGGCTGGAAGGCTTCCTTTCAAGAGCCTGTTCGGCCAAAGACTGTCTACTGCATTTAAGAATTTGGGATGGATTACCCATTCCGTATGGGAATCACTGCGGGAGGAGAGTGCCAATGACAGTTGTTTACGGTGAAAACAGATACGGTGGAATAAACCGCACGCTTCCCGGATTCAATAAGCGAAACATCCCCGAAATTTCATACAGATTATAGATTCAGGCGGGAATAATTTAAAAGATGAAAGAACAGACAGAGGTTAACCTTGATTCCCTCATAAAAAGGCTTCAGGCGGAGGGTATCAAGAGAGCCGAAGCCTTGGCCGAAGAAATTATCAGCAAGGCGGAAGAGAGCGCTTCACTTATCCTGAAACAAGCCAGACAGGAGGCGGAAGGGATAATGGAGAAAGCAAAGGATGAAATAGCCCGGAAAGAGAGCAGGTTCCGGAAAAACCTTGAACAGGCAGCGCGTGACGTCATGATCGGTGTGAAGACATCAATATTGGGTACGTTTTACGCCCTCCTGCAACAGGAATGCAACGTAATCCTGTCCAAAACCACAACCTTTGAGACGCTGTTTCCGGCAATTTTTAACGGGTTGAACAAAGGAAAAGAGACTGCCGGGGAATTTGAGATATGGGTCAGCAATGAAGACAGGGATGCCATATGTTCATTTTTACTTGCCGCATTCAAGGATAAGATGAAAACAGGCATTGAAGTGAAGGCAAAGCCGGATATCGGGGCAGGATTTAAAATCGGGGTAAAGGATGAACATATCTATTATGATCTCACCGATGAAGGCGTTGCCGCTCTCATATCAGAGTATATTACCCCCGGGCTTGAAAACCTGCTTGCAGATGCCGGAATGAAAAAAAAGAAGCCCGGAGATCACAAATGAGGCGTGCCTATTATTATACCCTTGCCTCTTTGCCATCTCTCTTTTTTGCTTCCCCGCTGCCGTTAACCATAAAGGATTTTTTTTCACAGTGCCGGTTTGAACTCACTTCAAAAGATTTTGCCATTCTTCAATCTGCACAACTTTCTCCAAGTAATCATGCGCCGCTGCCCTTTCTTAGAAAGTGGTATAACCGGGAGCGGCAGATACGCAATGAACTTGTCCGGCTCAGGGCCCGGAAACTGGGCTGGGATGCCGGCAGATACCTGCGTAAAGGAGAGGATGGGCAAAATGCTGTGAAATTTGCCTGGGATATCTTCTCAATGGATTCACCGGATGGTGCGGAAAAGCGTCTGGACCAGGCAAGATGGAACTATCTGAGCGAAATGGAATCAAATCATTATTTTGATCTTGAAAAACTGATCAGTTACGCGTTGAAGCTGAAAATAAACGAAAAGATATTGCACCTTGATCCCCAAAAAGGATGGGAGAAACAGGAAGCGATCCTTGCCTGTTTACCCGGCCACATTAACCTGTAACTTCTAGGTGACCATGAAGCGTACCGGCAAAATATACGGCATAAACAAGAATCTGATCACTGTTGAGTTTGAGGACAATGTCCTGCAGAACGAGATCGGCTATGCGCGGATAGGTGAAAGCGACATCCGGCTCAAGGCGGAAATCATCAGAATAAAAGGAAACAGGGCCGATCTTCAGGTCTTTGAAGAGACCCGGGGACTGCGTCAGGGGGATCTTGTGGAATTTACGGGAAGCCTTTTGTCGGCAGAACTTGGCCCCGGTCTTCTGGGGCAGTTTTTTGACGGCATGCAAAATCCCCTGGAAAAGCTTGCCGGCAAATACGGTGAATTTCTTGAAAGGGGGGAATATTTGCCTCCCCTTGATGAGGACCGGTTGTGGCAATTCACGCCGGTTGCAAAAAAGGGCGCAACCGTACAGGCCGGAGACACGCTTGGCACCGTTCCCGAGGGCATCATCACCCATAAAATCATGGTGCCGTTTTATCTGAAGGGAAGATATGAAGTTGCAGCCGTCTCCCCTCCCATGGCGTATCATATCAAAGAAACCATAGCGGTTTTAAAGGATCCGAAGGGAGACGAGCACTGCGTTACCATGACGTTTCAATGGCCCGTCAAAAAGGCTGTGGAGATCTATGAAGAGCGCCTGGAACCGCGTGAACCTTTAATCACCCAGATCCGTATCATAGACACCCTTTTTCCGGTTGCCAAAGGAGGGACCTATTGTACGCCGGGTCCTTTTGGGGCGGGAAAAACCGTTCTGCAGCAGATCACAAGCCGGAATGCCCAAGCCGATATTGTGATCATAGCCGCTTGTGGTGAACGGGCCGGTGAAATCGTGGAAACCATCAATGAGTTTCCGAAACTTATTGATCCCAGGACAGGAAGATCCCTCCTGG
>NZ_JBFXHE010000089.1:0-12873 GCF_050177295.1 Desulfobacter sp. | reverse complement strand
TGCCCAATGGGATAAGTCCTGCCAGAAGAAAAACCGTCATCCAGTCCACGGACTGATAGGCTTCGTCAATGGTGAGAACGCCTGTGATGATCATGCCCAACGCCCCTGACATCAACGCCACGGAAAGCTGGATTTTCAAAACAACAATCTGGAACAGGGCCAGGGCCAGCCACCCCACGGCAAACATGGCTTTCTGGGGCCGCAGAATTTCGCCTTCCAGTTCAGAGGCGAACATTAAAGACTTTGGCGCAGGCCGGTTTTTAAGGATATGAAATTTTTCCCAGGGCCCCTGGAGCAGCAGGGTATCCCCCATGGCCAGCCGGATATTGGTCAGCCCGGAATAGTATTTGCGGTTGTCCTTGAACAGCACCAGCGGATTAAGCCCGAACATCTCCTTGAAATCCACCTCGTTCAAGGTT
This sequence comes from Desulfobacter sp., assembly GCF_050177295.1. Classification (NCBI taxonomy): domain Bacteria; kingdom Pseudomonadati; phylum Thermodesulfobacteriota; class Desulfobacteria; order Desulfobacterales; family Desulfobacteraceae; genus Desulfobacter; species Desulfobacter sp. The sequence goes on along the minus strand of NZ_JBFXHE010000089.1, from coordinate 12,454 downwards.
TTTCCGATCAGTTCGGACCGGGGGGAGACAACAGCCTCCACCATGCCGGCATTGGTGTTTGCAAGGGACTCGGCAAAGGTATCCAGGGCCGGCTTGATTTCCCAGCCAAATTCCGCTGCCAGCCGGTCAATATTTTTCTTTTTACCCACGACCACGATGTCGTCCCCGGCATTAATTCCTTCGTAGCTGTGGGGCACATGGTTGGTGGTCCGGGTGGCGGGAGAAGAGATGCCGATGACCGTAACAAGAAATTGCGGACGAATGTTTAAATCATCCAGAAGTCCTGTGGTTCCGCCGCCTTTGGGCACATGCATCTCCACCAGACTGTCTACCCCCTGGTATTCCTGGATCAGTACATCTGATGCGCCTTTTCCGGCCTGGCCGCTTGCGTTGGGAAGAATGAACCGCCCGAAAATCAGAAAATATAAAAGCGCCGCGAGCAACAGACACACACCAATGGGGGTCTGGGTAAACAACCCGAAAGGTTCAAGCTTTTCACCGCCCAGGATCATAAGATCGTTGAGCAGGATGGTCGGGCTTGCGCCCACAAGGGTAATCGTTCCGCCGATAATGGCGCAAAACCCCATGGGCATCAGGATGCGGGAGGTGGGAATACCCACCCGCTTGGAGATTCTCTGGGTGGCGGGCAGAAACAGGGCCGCGGCCCCGATGTTCTGCATCATACTGGAAATAATGCCCACGGTGCCTGAAATCAGAAGCATGATCTTGCCTTCGCTTCTGCCTGCCAGGGCCAGGATGGGTTTGGCCACTTTATTCATAACGCCGGTTTTATCCAGACCTGCGCCAATAATAATTACGGCAATAATGGAACAAACTGCGTTGGAACTTAAGCCCACAAAGGCTTCCTTGGGAGAGATCAGCCCAATCAGGGGAAGAAGGACCATCATCATTATCCCGACCACATCCACCCGCACCCATTCAAACACAAAGAGGCAGATAACAAAAACCAGGATGATCATGGTCATAATCATATCAGGTGTCATTGAAAAACACTCCACTTTTAAATTTTTATGCGCCTTGCATCTGGGCAGCTTGTGAGCATGCGCGCCTCTAACGATCCGTCCAAACACAGGGTTTTAGTCCAGAACTACATAAAAATGATGCTATTCATCCTCATTTCTGTAGATAAAGCACAGCACCGCTGTAAACAAAACCAAACCAAGACCGATGAGAAAATGAGCACTCATGAAAGATATCCTCCCTATTCCACTGAATAAACGCAAAGCCGCTGGGCAATCCGGTTCTGGTTGACGGCAGCGGCCCTTGTCGCAACAGGACTCTCGTTCTCGGAGATGATGAATTCAATATGACCGCACTCCCTGGTAATATCGGAAATGGCATGGTCAACATCTGCCTGGCTTGTGGTATGGGCAAATTTCAGTCCCAGTTCTGCAGCCTTTTCCTTGAACGGGGCCACATTTTTTCCGGCGGCATCCTTGAAATCGGCGAACAATTCTTCCTGGCTGGTAGAAAAAAACGAGGTCACGTCATGGGTCAGATTGGCTGCATTTACCGCAATAATGCCGTAATCCATACGTTTGGCCATATCCAGGGCATAATCAACCATCTCATCGGAAAACCGGCTTTCAAGGGTGGCAACCACCACATTTTTTCCCTGGTTTGCCCGGCATGACATGGTGCACTCATCAACGCCGCCATCCGTGTTAACACAAGGCTGGGAAAACCTAATCTCCTTTTCCGTATTGCCGTGTCTTTTGCCAAGACTTAATAGCCGCCCCTTTAATCCATTTAGCAACTGCATACTCAACTGTCCTCCTTTATAAATGCATTGGGTTATCATCATGGTTGGAAAATAATGAGCAAGTTGCATACCAGTTTTCCCCAATGGCCATAACAGCCTGTAGAACAAGGATTTTCATATTAGGGAGCCATTTGCGAGCCCCTGAATGTGTTGCACAATGCAATACAATTTATAATTATTATCCAACGCCTTTCCCCATAGCGGTTTTCGGACATTGCAATTATCAATGCATGTGTTGCGCAATGTAACGATCTGCATCCCATTTGCCTGGTATTCCTACGCGGCCCGGCCCATAAATCTATTGGTCATGCGCCATCAAAGGGACTTTAAACGTCAGACAAGCATCAGGCATGGTAATTGCTGTTGCTGATTGCTGATTGCTATACCGCGCCAATGCTGAAAAGCCTTAATGATTTTCAAATATTTTTAAATGTGAGAGAAGGGGCCGTCAGGGTGAAACGAATCTTTAAAAAAGAAGAAGAGACCCAGGGTGTTGATACGAGGACAGAAGAAATTGCAGCGCTGCGCGAGGCCGTGCTGGACCAAAGAATTCCGGCCGAGGTTGAAAAAATCCTGCTCAAAGAGGTGGACCGGCTTGAAAAAATCAACCCAGCTTCGGCAGAGTACACCATAGGCCTCAACCATATCGACTATGTAACCACCTTGCCCTGGAACCGGTACACCCAGGATAATCTTGATATCCAGCGCGCGGAAAAAATTTTGGATTCGGACCATTATGGGCTTGACGAAATCAAGGAGAGAATTCTTGAGCACCTGGCGGTCCGGCAGATGAAGCTGTCCCGGAAAAACACCATTCTTGTGGTGGATGATGAGCAGATCACCCGGATGAATCTGGAGCATGTCCTGTCCAAGGAGGGCTATGAGGTCAGCACGGCTGACGGGGGCACCCAGGCCCTGGCGTTTTTAAAGGACAACACCGTGGATCTTGTGATCACGGATCTTAAAATGGACAAGATCGACGGCATGGCGCTTCTGGAACGTATAAAAGCCACAAGTCCGGCCACGGAGGTGATCATCATCTCCGGGTATGCCACGGTGCTCACTGCCGTGGACGCCATCAAGCGGGGGTCCTTTCACTTTATTCCCAAACCCCTCAAGCTTGATGACATCCGGGAAACCGTTAAAAAGGCCCTGGGCAAAAAAACAGGACTGGTGGAAGCCAAGGGGCCTGTGATCTGCTTTGCCGGCCCTCCGGGCACGGGAAAGACCTCGCTTGGCCAGTCCATTGCCCAAAGCCTGGAACGTAAATTTGTCCGGATCTCCCTTGCCGGCGTAAAAGATGAGGCCGATATCAGGGGACACAGGCGCTCCTATGCCGGTGCCCTTGCCGGCCGGATCATCCAGGAAATCCGCCGGGCCGAATCCTTGAATCCATTACTCATGCTTGATGAGATCGATAAAATCGGACAGGATTTCAAAGGGGATCCTGCCTCAGCCCTTCTTGAAGTGCTGGACCCCCAGCAGAACGCCAGGTTCATTGACCATTACCTGGACCTTCCCTTTGATCTTTCCAAGGTGATGTTCATTGCCACGGCCAATACGGTGGCAAGGATCCCCGGGCCTTTGCTGGACCGGTTTGAGGTGATCTCCATGTCCGGGTACACCATCGAAGAAAAAATCCACATTGCCGGGCGTCACCTGATCCCCCGGGCCAAGGAGGATACAGGGCTTTCAGGATTTGATCTTAAATTTACCCCAAATGCACTTTGCGCCATCATCAGGGAACACACCCGGGAGGCGGGATTACGGGGCTTTGAACGTAAAATTTCCGCCATCTGCCGCAAGATTGCCCGGCAGTATCTGAATACACCGGGGGGAACCCGGCAGATAAAAATAGATGAAAGCGCCGTGGAAAAACTTCTGGGCCCTGCCAGATTTCACTATGAAATTGCAGGGGCCCGGGACCGGGTGGGGTGTGCCACAGGCCTTGCCTGGACAGAAAGCGGCGGGGAAATCATCTTTGTTGAAACCACACGGATGATGGGGTCCGAACGTCTGATCCTCACCGGATACCTGGGAGAAATAATGAAGGAATCGGCCCAGGCCGCCTTAAGCTACATCCGCAGCCACACTGAACAGTTTGGCCTGGCCGCAGATTTTTTCCAGGGCCGGGATATCCACATTCATGTCCCTTCCGGGGCCATTCCCAAAGACGGCCCGTCAGCCGGGATGACCATTGCCGTGGCGCTGATTTCACTGTTAAAAGATATACCCTGTCCCCGGGATACGGCCATGACAGGCGAGGTGACCTTAAGCGGCAGAATTCTTCCGGTGGGCGGCATCCGGGAAAAACTGCTTGCAGCCAAAACCGCCGGAATCAAGACGATCATTTTTCCTGCCAAAAACCAGGCTGAAATTGCAGCCATGGATGACAGCCTCAAGCAGGGAATAAAGATCTTCACTGCAGGTGAACTCGACCAGGTGCTCCGGCAGGTATTGGGCGTCACCGCCATTGATTTAGCTGCAGTGCCGAAAGGGCTTTGACAAAACAAATCCAGCAATGATTGCCATAAACATACGCGACACAGTGGAATGAATACATCGAAAGATATCATTATCTTGGGCATAAAGCCTGTGCCAGACGCGCAACTTCGATATTTCATTACTGCCGGCGAACAAATCCCTTCATTTTTTTAAAATGGGGAAGTTATTTCATCCCCATTCCTATACAAAATTCAACCCATGTTGTCAGAGAGTTGAAAGCCACTTTCCAACCTGATTGGGTGAAAGAGGGCGAGAAAAAAAATATCCCTGGATTACTTGACAATGATACTTATGTAAAAGGCTATACTGCTCCATAGTTTCTACACCTTCAGCAACAACTACTAGCCCAAGACTACGCCCCAATTCGATAACAGAATGGACTAAAGCGCGCAATCGATTGTCCTCCAAAATTTTTTCAATAAAGCTTCGATCAATTTTTACTTCGGTGACAGGAAGTTGAACAAGATTCGTTAAACTGGAATAGCCTGTACCGAAATCATCTATTGATAAACCAACACCAAGATCTCGAATACGACCAAGTGTTTCCTGCATTTTTTGAGTTAATGCGACTGTTGAACTCTCGGTAATCTCTATGATCAAACTGTCTCCCGGAAGTGAGAACTCATACAATAAATTCCCCACGTAATCAGGGAAATCTGCTTTCTGGAAATTGACAGCCGACATATTTACTGATGTTGTTGGAATTTGTATCCCTTCCTCACGCCATTTAGTCAATTGTTTACAGGCTTCACGAAGAACCCATCGACTGAGGGCTTCAATTTGACCGGTTTCTTCAGCTAACGCAATGAACTTACTAGGCGGAATATGGCCTAACTGATCATCATGCCAGCGAGCAAGAGCTTCCAGACCATGAACCCTTTTTGTTGCAGTCGAAACCTGAGGTTGGTAATACAGAAACAAACCATTATGGGAAATAGCACGTTTTAGTGCAGAACTTATCAAAAGCCGATCTTTGGTCGTAGGGACTCCTTCCGGGGCATGTACGGTGAAGCCTTGACTATTGATTTTGATAGCATGCATGGACACTTCGGCGTTTGACAGTAAGGTATCACAGTTTTGCCCGTCTTCAGGGTAGTGGCTGATGCCGATGCTTGCCGACAGACTTATCGGATGCCCTGCTATTTCTATCGGTTCCTGTACGGCTTCCTGCAAGCTTGTTTCCAACCATCGAGATCTAGTTTTATCACATTGAGAAATAATCACAAATTGATCTCCTTGGGTTCTAGAAAGCAAATCGTCAGATTCTATTCGATCATGAAATCGGTTAGCTAAAGTAACAAGAACCTGATCTCCAGCAACATGTCCTAAAGCATCGTTGACATCTCGAAAACGGTCAATATTCAATATCAGAACAGTTATATTCTTTAAACTGGATGTCTTTTTTAAGAGTTCGTCAAGGTGCCGCCACATATGAAGACGATTAGGTAGCCCTGTGAGTGTATCGAACTGAACAAGTTGATTCAACGCTTGACGATTTTCTTCTCTTTCTATTGCAAGTACGCATAAATGCACTCCCGCTTCGGCGACATGTTCCAAATATTGATCAGGTTCCCCGCCCTGCTTAAAATAAAAAGCGAAAGTTGCCGCCACACTGTCATCGTTACGTTTAACGGGATAGGTCCAGCACGCTCGGAAACCATGTGGCAACATCACATGCTTGTAAGGAGCCCACAGTGGATCAGTCGTAATGTCACGCACCATGACTGCTTCTCCACGGTATGCAGCTGTGCCACAACTCGCGACGCCTTCTCCAATTTCCATATTTTGAAAAAAAATACCATACTCTTCTGGAAAGCTAGGTGCCGACCAAGGAAGCATCCGGTTGTCTGTGATACAGCAGACAGATACTAGTACACCAGGTGCGATAGCTTCAATGCGACGACAAATATAATTCCCAAGCTCTGTAAAAGATAGACTGCTCGTCAAGGCTTGTAAAACATCTCGTTCCATGTTGCGAATTTTTCGATCTTCAGAAAGGTCTTGTAGAATATCCACAGAATATCCTACTATTGCTTCACTTTTTTCTCCAAGCAGTGAGCTATAAATGCGCGTCCAAAGCTCTTGCCCGTCTTTGCTACGCAGGCGCATTTCAGCGTTAAAGCTTCTCTGTCCCCAAGGAAGAGCCTTGTATCGAGCCAATTCCTTTGCAGTAATAAAAGGACAAGGTAGTACCATCGCTGGGTCCCGACCAATCATTTCACTGAGTGAGTACCCAAACATCTCTGTGAATGCATAATTGACATGAACAATGTGGCGCTGAGCGTCTAATACCAGCATTGGCCGATTTATATAATTTATTGCCGTTAACAGGGAATTAAAGTGTTTAACCTTATCATTATCTTCTGCAGTGTAGGATTGCATTAAGATAATGTGCTGTTGTTGCCCATTGCCAAAATCAATGGGCATACGAATATAGATGACGTTCGTCTGAATTCCTTCATCGCTGGTGATTATTAGCGTCTGGCTCTCCCTGATACCATTCGACTGAATATAATCACCATGAAAGCTCAATTCCTGAGATAGAGCCTGACTTACATTCTGTCCCTCTACTTCAGAACGTTCCATTCCCCACATACATTCTGCGATATGATTAAAAAAATGAATTGTATCAAACTCATCTAATAAGATCACGGCAATAGGGAGTTTGTCGAGTAAAGATATTAAAAATTTTTCCGCAGTTACATTTTTGTTCCCAATATCCATCTGTTTTCAACCTGTTAAGCTATGTTCTATAAATTATATTTTGCCAGCATTTAAAATAAAAGTTGTCCAACCGATATAGTTATGGGACAAACTTTCTGTTTACATAAAAAATATATAGCGTTACTCGGATAAAAATAGCAATAATAATCAGCGGTTCAGGGCATGCCAGCAATTCTCGGTGAAGGCATAACTTATTAATCTTGTTTATTTTAAATATTAAACTTTTCGCAATATTTTTTATTTTTTATATTAAATTCAGTATTGACGGGATTCTCGGACGTTTTCCACCGAGAATTGCTGACCTCATTTAGAAAGCCATGAATGCCATTCCAATAATGGGACGGTACAATGGGCATCCGGGCAAAAGTTTTGCCTTTGACTGCTGCGAATTGACCTTCCGGAAATCTGTACTATATTTAAATACATTAACTGAGCATGTCACTTGAGAAGGAAGGATGCAGTATGGGAAAAAAGCTTAGGGCCTGTCAGTCGTGTAAAAAAAAAGACCATTTGCGCAAGCCATCTGACGCATCAAAAGCATTTGTCTGTAAGAATTGTGGCGCATCGTCAACTGAAGCCAAGCTGGTTTGCAAACCTGTAATGCAGAAATTGACCTATTCATGCCAAAAATGCAAACGGTTATCAAATAAGTCCAAACAGTTATGCAAGCCGGAAAAAATCATAGAATAACTTGTTCAGTTGGCAGACAGAACCGTAAAGGGAAGGGGATCCTGCCGGCCCACAACCGCCTTGAAATCCTTGCGGATGGCCACGGTCTCCACAGGCCCTGACGCCCGGGTGGAACCGTCCACAAGGAAGACCAGGTTGTCGGCCAGGCTCCGGATTTCATCCACGGAATGACTCACGTAGAGAATGGGAATATCAAACTGCCCGGGCAGTTTGTTGATAAAAGGAAGCACTTCGGCTTTTCTGGCCGCATCAAGGGAGGCCAAAGGCTCATCCATGAGCAGGAGTCTCGGGCTTGCCAGGAGGGCCCGGCCAATGGCGACCCGCTGTTTTTCCCCGCCGGAAAGGGTGGCCGGACGCCGGTCCAGAAGATGGCCGATCCCCAGAAGGTCCACCACTTTGTTAAAATCAATATAGCGGCTGGCACCCTTTATCCGTTTCATTCCATAGGTCAGATTGGATTTCACGCTGAAATGGGGAAAAAGCCGGCCCTCCTGGAACACATACCCCACCCGGCGTTTGTAAGGGCGCAGGTTAATGCGTTTTTGGGAATCAAAAAGAATTGTATCATGAATGCGGATAAAGCCGCTGTCAGGCCGGGACAGCCCTGCGATCATATTGATCACCGATGTTTTTCCGGCGCCGGACCGCCCGAACAATGCGGTTACCCCGGTCGTATGGGTGCTGAAGGCCGTATCCACCAGGAAATCCCCCTGTTTTTTCTTTAGCTTGACTTCAAACATCAGCGGTCTCCTTTCAGGGTGCGGTTCAGTCTGCGGCCCATCATTTCCGATGCCACCAGGGCAGCCATGGCAACGGTCGCACAGATAATGCACAGCCGCAGGGCCCCTGCCTCACCATCAGGCATCTGGGTCAGGGTATAAAGGGCCAGGGGCAGGGTCCGGGTTTCACCGGGGATATTGGATACAAAGGTGATGGTGGCCCCGAATTCACTTAAGCTCCTGGCAAAGGCCAGGATAATGCCGGTGAGAATACCGGGCAGGGTCAAAGGCAGGGTGACGGTAAAAAACTGATCCAAAGGAGAGGCCCCAAGGGTCTGGGCCGCCTGTTCCAGGCGCGGATCCACGCTTTCCATGGAGAGCCGTATGGCCCGGACCAGCAGGGGAAATGCCATGATGCCCGAGGCCAGGGCCGCCCCTTTCCAGTTAAAGGCAAAACTGAAACCCGTATGTTTGAATAACCAATGCCCCACCACCCCCTGCTTGCCCATGACCAGCAGCAGCATGTAGCCGGTCACCACAGGGGGCAGCACCAGGGGCAGATGAATCAGGCCGTCCACCAGGGCTTTGCCCCAGAAATTTTTCCGGGCCAGCAGCCAGGCCGCAAAAATACCCGGGCCAAGACTGCCGGTTACAGCCCAGAAGCCCACCCACAGGCTGAGCTTCAGGGCTTCAATTTCAATGGGAGTGAGGTTCAGCATAAAAGACTATCTGATGGAAAACCCATAGGTTTTAAAAATTTCTGCCGCTTTCGGGCTTTTGAGAAATTCAAAAAAGGCCTTGGCATCGTCACCGGCTTTGCCCTTGATGATGCAGGCCGGATAGATGATGGGCGGATGGGTCTCTTCGGGGAAAACAGCCACAACCTTGATTTTTTTGGAAATGGCTGCGTCCGTGGCATAGACAATGCCCAGGGGGGCTTCGGCACGTTCAACCAGGGCCAGGGCTGCGCGCACGTCTTTAGCCCGGGCAACCTTGGGGGAGACGGAATCCCAAAGCCCCAGGGACTCAAGTGCCTTGCGGCCATAAATACCTGCAGGCACATGATCCGGGTCGCCCATGGCCAGCTTGTCATCACCCAGGATCCCGGCCAGATCCATCGCCTTGGAGATTTCAATGCTCAGTTTTCCGGAAAGGGGCTGGATCAGGGTGATCCGGTTGCCCAGCAAATTGGTGCGGGTCCCTGGTTCCACCAGTTTTTTTCCCTCAATAAAATCCATCCATTTGGGATTTGCGGACAGGAACACATCCGCAGGCGCGCCCTGGTCGATCTGTTTGGCCAGGGTGGAGGACGAGGCAAATGAGGGAACAACCGCTTTGCCTGTTTCACCAGTGTAAGCGTTGATAATGTCGCCCACGGCATTGGTGGTGGACGCTGCGGCAAAAATCCGGATGGACTCAGCCTGTGCCAAAGCCAGGGGGCTTAACATAAGGGCTGAAATAATAAGGCTGAAAAAAACTGACCAGCAGGTGTGCTTCATTTTCATAATTTAAATCCTTTGCTTATGTTTAATTTAGTTTCACAGCCGGCCAGGTTCGGATTAGATTGCCACCGGACCGGTAAAGTTTCCTCATAATAAATAATTCCATACACGTCAATATAATTTTACTGACTACATCAATGTCCTGTTTTTTTCATTTATATTCTATGGTATAATGCGCGAGTCTAAAACAATCTTAAGTGAGTCGTGCCATGGCCAAAACATCAGACAGCACATTAAACGTTTCCTGCCGTCTCAAGGAACTGCGTACACAAAAAAAAATGACCCAGTCCGAACTTGCCGGTCTTGCGGGTATTAAGCGCCAGGCTGTTTACGATATTGAAACCGGCCGGTATCTGCCCAATACCGGTGTTGCCCTTGCAATGGCCCAGATACTGGGCTGCCGGGTGGAGGATATCTTTTACCAGACCCCGGACCAGGCCCGGGACGTGGTCCTGGTGGACAAGGAATTTGCCTGGGGGCAGCGGGTAAACATCGCCAAGGTCCGGGAGCGGCACTTTGCCTATCCCCTTGTGGGCACCCATGCCAGGATGGAGGACATGGGGGCTGCGGACGCCCTGCTTGAACCGTGTCAGTCCCGGGCAAAAGTATTGATGTCCGAGGAGCGGGTTGCTTCCACGGCCCTGCTTCTGGGCTGTGATCCGGCCTTTTCCGTCCTGGGTCACCGGGTCCGTGAAACCCCGGGACATGCGGGCCTGAATGTCAGGTTTGCCTCCAGTCAGACGGCGGTCACCCGGGTGGCCCTAGGCCAGGCCCATATCGCAGGGACCCACATGCATGCCCGGGGAGATGATGACGGAAACAAATGTCTGGCCACCCAGAAAATGAAAAATATCTCAGGCGTCCTGATCGCCTTCTCCTCCTTTGAGGAAGGACTGCTGGTGGCCCCCGGGAACCCCAAAGGGATTAAAGGCGTTGCCGACCTGGCACGCAGGGATGTCCGGCTTGCCAACCGGGAGGAAGGGGCTGCCCTTCGCAGTCTTCTGGATGACTTGCTTAAAGAGGGCAGAATTCCTGCAGCGGCAATCCTGGGATACGAATACCTGGTGCACAGCCATGCCCAGGGGGCCCAGGCCGTATGCCATCACGTCTGCGATGTTGCCCTGGGACTGCGGGCTGTGGCCGTGACCTATGGGCTGGATTTCATCCCCCTTTCCCATGTCCGCTGTGATCTTGTCATCCCGTCGGACCTGATGACCCATCCCGGTGTTGCAACAGCCCTGGATATTATCCAGACCCGGGCATTCAGAGAGGAACTTGCCTGCCTGCCCGGTTATGAAACCTCGGACACCGGCCGAATTGTTGCGGAATTGTAACACCGGATATTCATTAATTTTTAAATAATTTCTTTCCGGCCCTGATAATTACGTTTTTGATTCTATTCTCTCACGGAAAAATACAAAAATGTTGCCCGTTTCAATTCAGGTTGTATCTGGACCATCTTTATTTCTTGCTTTCGCTTAATAAACAACCCTTTGTTTTTTAAATGAGTTTTTTAAGCGGTTATTAAAATCATTTAAAAGGGCACGTTTTATGCTTTGCATAGCGCAGACAAACAGAATAAAAATCCCGGTCCGCAAATGCTGCGCCGGTATTTCCATAACAGATGGCAAAAAGAGTGTTGGAGCTGATCATGAAATTTTCAAATTATAATCCAGCAGAATACTATGACGAACTCTTCCACAAGGACGGTACTGTCAGGGACGGCGCCAGAAAACTGATCGACAAAATTGAATCCCTGCCCGAAGATGCGCTGCTTATAAAGCAGCAGTCTGCGGAAACCTCGCTTCTACAGTTAGGCAACACCTTTAATGTGTATGGCAGCCAGGAAGGAACGGAAAAAATCCTGCCCTTTGACATTATCCCCAGGATCATTGAGAACAGGGAGTGGCAGCGCATTGAAAAGGGATTGCAACAGCGCATCCATGCCCTGAATCTGTTTCTTGAAGATATTTATCATGATAAAAAAATCATTAATGATAAGGCGATTCCCAGGGACCTGATCATGTCCTGCACTGCTTACCGCAAGCAGATGGAAGGGTTTACCCCGCCCAAAGGCGTATGGTGCCATGTCACGGGCACGGACCTGATCCGGGATAGCAGCGGCGAGTTTTATGTGCTTGAGGACAATCTGCGCTGCCCTTCCGGCGTTTCCTATGTGCTTGAAAACCGCCAGGTCCTGAAACGCACGTTTCCCGAAGTTTTTGTCAGTTCCCGGGTCCGGGCCGTGGATGAATATCCCCACAAGCTTCTGGCCACCCTTGAACATCTTTTGCCTGCCACAGCCTCCCATCCCAAAATCGGGGTGCTGACCCCGGGACGGTATAATTCCGCCTATTTTGAACATTCATTCCTTGCCCAGCAGATGGGCATCGAACTGGTGGAAGGCCAGGACCTTGTGGTGTCGGACGACCGGCTGTATATGCGGACCACCAAGGGGCTTTCCCCCATTGACGTCCTTTACCGCCGCATTGATGATGATTTCATTGATCCAAACGTGTTCCGGCCCGATT
>NZ_JBFXHE010000088.1:0-12883 GCF_050177295.1 Desulfobacter sp. | reverse complement strand
GGAAGGTGCTCATGATGCCCCACACCGTACCGAACAGACCGATAAATGGCGCTGTATTGCCCGCTGTTGCCAGAAAGGACACCAGTTGGCTCAACCGCCGGTTTTCCACGTTAATGGCACGGTTAAGTGTACGCTTGACACTTCCCATGGTCTGAAGTGTTGATCCGGTATTTTTCCTTGCGGATAGGTTTTCCTTACTCTCGGTTCTTGCTGCCTCCATGTAAGCGGCAAGAAAAAGCCGGGCCAGAGGACTGGAACGAAGCGCCTTGGCCTTGGAAAAGGCATCTGCCAGGGTCCGGCACTGCCAGAACACTTCCGTAAAATCAGCCGAATCCCTGAATGAATTTCTGACATACCGGAATTTTATGAATATGATAGACCAAGAGATAATGGAAAAAAACAGCAGCAACAGCATGATAAACTTTACAACTGGCCCGGCATTGGTAAGCATATATAACAGGCCGACTGATTCAGTGGTCATAAATCCTTCCTTAAACTATGTTTGCGCCTTACGCCTTGGGAACCATATCAGATAAAAATATATAAATCTACATGATGTTTCAACGGCTCGTTAGAGGAGCACATGCCCACCCAGACGCTACATATAGGAGACCGGCCTTTCTGTCAATTAATAGAAAAAAGCCCCCTTGCCTTGGACAAAGGGGCTTAATATTACCAAATCACATCATGGCCGGACAAATTCGCTCATAGTCTCATATGATGAATTACATCATACCGCCCATGCCGCCCATACCGCCGCCCATACCGCCGCCCATACCGCCGCCCATGCCGCCGCCTGCTTTTTCTTCAGGTTTTTCAGCAATCATGGCTTCGGTGGTCAGCATGACAGATGCAACAGAGGCTGCGTTCTGCAGGGCAAAACGAACCACTTTTTTAGGATCAATAACACCTGCTTCAATAAGGTCTTCGTATACGTCGGTTCTGGCGTTGTATCCAAATGCGCCTTGACCTTCTTTAACTTTGTTGATGACAACAGAACCTTCAACACCTGCGTTGTCAGCAATTTTGCGCAAAGGCCATTCAATAGCCTTGGCAATAACCTGGACACCCAGTTTCTCTTCGCCTTCCACATCAAGGGAATCAAGGGCAGGAATGCATCTCACCAGAGCCACGCCGCCGCCGGGGACAATACCTTCTTCAACAGCTGCACGGGTTGCATTTAAAGCATCCTCAACCCGGGCTTTCTTCTCTTTCATTTCTGTTTCCGTGGCAGCACCGACATTAATTACAGCCACCCCACCAACCAGTTTGGCCAGGCGTTCCTGCAGTTTTTCACGGTCATAATCAGAAGAGGTTTCATCAATCTGGGCACGAATCTGTTTTACACGGCCTTCAAGGGCCTCTCTGGATCCTGCGCCGTCAACAATAGTGGTATTGTCTTTGTCAATGGTGATCGTCTTGGCCTGGCCAAGATCCTGAAGTGTAACGTTTTCCAGTTTGAGGCCGATCTCTTCGGAAACGACCTGGCCACCGGTGAGGATAGCGATATCTTCCAGCATGGCCTTTCTTCTGTCACCGAAACCGGGCGCTTTAACAGCAGCCACATTCAGGGTGCCGCGCAGCTTGTTGACAACCAGAGTGGCCAAGGCTTCACCCTCAACATCTTCTGCAACAATTACAAGGGGCTTACCTGTTTTTGCAATATCTTCCAGCACAGGAAGCAGGTCTTTCATGGAGGATACTTTTTTATCACAGATCAGGACATACGGGCCATCCAAAGCCGCAACCATTTTTTCAGTATTGGTTGCGAAATAAGGTGAAAGATATCCACGGTCAAACTGCATACCTTCAACAACATCCAGGGTTGTATCCATGGATTTGGCTTCTTCAACAGTGATAACACCCTCCTTGCCAACTTTATCCATGGCTTCGGCAATGATGTTACCAATGGTCTCATCATTGTTGGCGGAAATGGTTCCGACCTGGGCAATTTCATTCTGATCTTTGGTGGGTTTGGCAAGATTTTCAAGACTTTCAACGATCTTAGCAACCGCTTTGTCAATACCTCTTTTAATACCCATGGGGTTGTTGCCGGCAACAACCATGCGCTGCCCTTCTTCGTAGATGGCCCGGGCAAGAACAGTGGCGGTGGTGGTACCGTCACCCGCCATATCAGAAGTTTTAGAAGCCACCTCTTTAACCATCTGGGCGCCCATGTTTTCAAACTTATCTTCGAGCTCAATCTCTTTGGCAACAGTTACACCGTCTTTGGTAACATTGGGAGATCCCCAGGATTTCTCAATAACAACGTTTCTTCCCTTGGGACCCAGGGTAACAACTACTGCGTCGGCAAGTGCCTGGACGCCTTTAAGCATTGCTTCACGTGCTTTGGCATCGTACTTAATCTCTTTAGCCATTCTATTTTATCTCCATCAATTATTTATTGTATCTTTATATTGAAGTATATATCAACTTAAGCTCAAAATCCCGAAAGATTTTAGTTTCAGGACGTAAGCAGACATTAGTCAACAATGCCCAGCACATCGTCCTGGCGCATAATCAGGAAATCAGCTCCGTCAATTTTGACTTCTGTGCCGCCGTATTTACTGAACAATACGCGATCACCGACTTTCACGTCCATGGGAAGCAGTTTTCCGTCTTCGCCCATGCGGCCGTTACCCGTTGCAACCACTTTGCCTTCGGCAGGTTTTTCCTTTGCTGTGTCCGGAATAATGATACCGCCTTTGGTTTTTTCATTTTCTTCAACACGTTCAACCAGAATTCTGTCGCTCAATGGCCTGAAACTCATGATACAATTCTCCTTTGATTATTAAAGTTCGGCGTTAATTTTTATTTTTGAATTAAGTCAACTTGTTAACTAAATCATCACCTATTGGGAATCTGATTTAGAAGCTGCCTTTTCTGATTTTACTGATGATTGTTCTTTAGGCTTGGAACCGGATTGGGTTCCGCCATAATCCGTTACATACCATCCGGATCCTCTAAGATGAAAAGTGCTTTGAGAAATAATCTTTTTTAATTTGCCATTGCACATAGTACAAACTTCCAGGGGGGACTCTGAAATTTTTTGAAAAACCTCTTCTATGTGTCCGCACCCGCTACATTGGTATTCGTAAACCGGCATTTTTGTTTTTCCTTCCTCTAAATTGCTGAAACCGCTTATCCTGCGGGACACCTTGCTTGAAAAACAAAACTAAAATAATAAGTCTTTGTTCCTTGTCAAGGATGGGCCGTCAAAATTTTTAAAGATATTTTTATTTTGATCATTAATACCATTGTTCATAAAATTCAAAAACTTGTGACATCCCTGGCACTGTTTTGGGTGCAATAATATTATGGGAAATCCTATGCACTTTTTTTTCTTCTTCCCGGGTCACCTCTGCTTCACAGGTGTTTTCATAGCGGTGTTCAAACCGGGCGAACCGGACAACATGAACAAGCTCATGGACCAGGATATACAAAAGAAAGGGATCAAGACAAATTTTTAAATTTGCCGCAACAAGTGAAATAATCGCAGGATCCTGGATACATACATGATAGAGACTAAATACTGACGAGCCTAAAGAAAGATCCTGCCGCCGGCCTTCATACTTAAGCACCTGGGCAAAAGGACCTTCCACCCGTTCATGTGAAACCAGATCCCTGGCAGTTTTAATGTCATATCTGTTTTTCAGCCATTGGGAGGAAGACAACTTAAAATAATTATACACCATCTCCTCGGCCCGCAAGGCTGCAGTGGAAACCTGTTCAAGTTCACTCTTATTGAAAAAACGTGTCATTTACATTCCTGCTCCATGCAACAAAAAAATAGACACTTAATTTAAAACTATGCTATAGTCGAAATTTAGCAAATCATAATGACAGTTTTACTGATTTAAAAGGAGGTGATTTTTTTGGGCAGCGTTATTAAAAAAAGAAGAAAAAAAATGCGCAAGCATAAACATAGAAAGCTCCTTGCCAAAACCAGGCACCAGAGAAAGAAAAAATAGGTTTTAAAGAAACAGGATTCGTCTTTTTCTTTCCCGGCCTGTGGGGAGTATTGAGTTGTCTTAACTCAACTCAATACTCATATCCCACACGTCTTAATCTAATTTGAACTTTCCTTAAAATATTTCATTAGTTCGGAATTTGTTGACAATATAACAGAGCTGTCCTTCTCAAGCACCTTCTTGTACAATTCCATGGTTTTCACAAACGCATAGAACTCCGGATCCTGCCCATAGGCTGCCGCGTAAATATGAGCAGCTTGCGCATCTGCCTTACCCTTTATTTCCTGGGCCTGCTTATATGCCTGGGATTTGATCACCTGAAGATCTCTTTCTTTCCCGCCTCGGATATTGCTGGCCTCCCCCTGACCCTCTGCCCTGAACTTTTCTGCAATCTGATTTCTTTCGGCAATCATCCGATTATAAACAGAACTGCGGACACTGTCGATATAATTAATTCGCTTGATCTTTACATCCACCACCTGAATTCCGAAATCCGCTAATTTTTCCCGGGCTTGTTTCTCTATCTGACGGGCAATTTCAGCCCGACCCCACTCCACCTGGTAGCGAACCAGACGCTTAGGCGTTTCTTGCCCTTCCTTGTCCCCCTGCCCCTGGATGGAATCAAAGGTATCCATGGGACGGTCTGTGTTTCTTACACTTTCCACAAGCGGGTATGCGGAAATCAAATCACGCATAGCCGGATCAATAATATCATCCAGTCTTTTCAGAGCAGAAAATTCATCTTTCACAGTCTGGAAATAGACAATAGGATCATTAATCCGCCACCGGGCAAAGGTATCCACCCAGATATATGTTTTATCTTTTGTGGGAATCTGACCCGGATCCCCGTCCCATTCAAGCAGGTTTTTGGGGAAATAATTCACCTTCTGGATAAATGGAATTTTAAACTTTAATCCCGGTGTTTTCTTTGCATCTCCCACAATACGCCCGAACTGGGTGATGACCACTTGTTCGGTTTCATCTATCATATAGGCAGAATTATATAAAACCAGGGCAGCAATGACTGCAACCGCCAGAAAAACGGCATTTACCCTTCCCGTATTTTTATTAGCATCTTCCATACTTACTCACCTTTCCGAAGGGTTTGGTCTGACAAATTGGCCCCCATATTTAAAAACGGCAGCAGGTTTTTCTGATCTGAATCAATGATGTATTTGTTTTCCAGCTTGGGCAGTATTTCAAGCATGGATTCCAGATACATCCGTTTCCGGGTCACATCCTTTGCCCGGACATACTCATCACAGATGGCCT
The DNA here is from genome assembly GCF_050177295.1 of Desulfobacter sp. NCBI lineage: Bacteria > Pseudomonadati > Thermodesulfobacteriota > Desulfobacteria > Desulfobacterales > Desulfobacteraceae > Desulfobacter > Desulfobacter sp. The sequence continues at coordinate 7,640 of NZ_JBFXHE010000088.1, read as the reverse complement.
TGAACTTGATAGCATCACCCTGGGCACGGTTCACCCGGTCAATGGCATACCCTTCGGCATCTTTGATCAGACGCTTTGCTTCGCCCCGGGCCAGAGGAACAGCCTTATTGTATTCTTCCTTGGCCTTATATATGGTCTGCTCCTTTTCCTGGATGGCCTGATTAACCTCATTAAAAGAGGCTTGCACCGGTTCCGGCACATTGGTCTTTTTCATCTCAATATTGACAATACTGATCCCGGCCTTTGCATCGTCCATTTCCTTTTGAAGCATTTCCTTGGCCGCACTTGCAATCTCTGCACGGCTTGAAATGACCTCATTGATGCTTCGGTCTCCCACAATGATTCTCATGGTTGCTTCAGACATATGCCTTAACAGGGATCTGACATCTTTCACATTAAAAAGATAAGCTCTGGGGTCAGATCTGCGGTATTGGACAATCCAGGGAACAACGGCAACATTAAGGTCGCCTGTGAGCATTAAAGATAAAGATTCCTCCTGTCTGGAAGACTCCGCAGATGCAGACGCACGATAAGTCTCTGACCCGCTGTACGTTTTAAATCCGAACTCTTCTGTTTCAACCTGCCTGACATTCACCTTGGTTACTTTTTCTATGCCTGCAGGCATCTTGAAATTCAGACCGGGCTGGGCCAGACGATCATACTTCCCAAAACGCTGGATAACCCCGACCTCGCTTCGGCCAATGGTGAACACGGTGGAAACCCCTATCACCACAGCGACAATAATGATTCCTATAAAAAAGAAGCCGGAAAATTTAACCCCTTTAAATTTATTGAGCAGGTCGTCCATCTGGGGTGGCGTAGGCATCCCAGGTTCCCTGCCTTGTTTTTGTTCATATTTTTTCTGATTTTCTCGAAGTTTTTCCCAATCCCAATTCATAAAATTACATCCTGTTAATGAGAGACCAACCTGACAATGATCATTGTATCCATGTGGTCCGCTTGAATATTTATTAGTAGGTAAAATATCACTCTAATTATAAGAATAAAGGTTAAAAGGCAATATTTATTTGGAATAACGCCTGCGGCATCATGGTTATCGGGCATAGTTGCATTATACGCCTGATTCCCTATCCTTTAGTATTATGTTATAACATTGTCTAACTTATGATAAAATACCAAGGTGAAATTGAACATGAATAAAAAAACAGATTCAAACCATCTGACTCATATCGGAGACATCTTGTCAACGGCCTTGTCAAAGTACAGACCCCCCCAGGAAACGCAAATCACGCAGATATGGGAAATATGGGATTTTGCTCTTGGAACCGCCATTGCCCAGAATGCTAAACCGGATACATTTAAAAACGGTCAATTGCAGGTAATCGTGTCAAGCTCGGTATGGATACACCAACTCAAATTTCTTGAAAAAGAGATGATTGAAAACCTGAATGCAAGACTGAACATGCCTTTAATTACACGCCTACGGTTTAAAATTGGAGAAATACACTACTGATCGGATTTTTGGGGGGAGGCTATCGCTTTTGCAGCCAGCAGAGGGCTACCGTTACAGCATGGATCCCTTTTGGCTGTGCAGCCAGGTTCCATCCGTCTGTTCCGGTGATCGCATCCTGGATATAGGATGCGGTTGCGGGATTATCCCTGTCATCTTGGGGTATTGCTTTCCCCAATCCCACATTACCGGCATTGAAATTCAAACGGAACTGGCTGAAATAGCATTAAAAAACGTCATTAAAAATAACCTTGAACAAACTGTATCAATAATGAATCAGGATATTAAGACCATTAATCCTGAATCCGCAGGCGGGCCCTTTGATCTGATCTTGTCAAACCCACCGTATAAAAAACAAAATACCGGAAGATTAAACCCGGATACCCAAAAAGCCATTGCACGCCACGAGATCACCATGGATATCCAGGTCCTTGCACTAAAAGCCGAAACACTTCTCAGGCACAAAGGCAGACTTATGATAATTTTCCCTTTCGAACGTCTGATAGATATCAGGAACGCTGTGCAGTCAACATCTATTAATCCTGAGTGGATACGCTATATTTACACCGCACAGGAAAAGCCACCAAAACGCGTTGTCTTTTCAGGCCGGAAAGATATAAGTGCGCCAAACAGGACCCTTTCCCCCATTTACCTGTCGCCCAGGGATATGATGGATTTAAATATATTACCCAAGCGCATTATTCCTTGACACTTCGATTAAAAGACACTATTCTCCTTGGGTCTATTTGGAGAGGTGACCGAGCTGGCTGAAGGTGCACGCCTGGAAAGCGTGTGTACTCTAACCGGGTACCGGGGGTTCGAATCCCCCCTTCTCCGCCATCAACAAAGGCTTTAGAGCGATTGAGAAGAATAAATTCTCAATCGCTTTTTCTTTATTCCGGCCCGAATTCCGGCCAATCAAAAATAAAGAGATTTTTGATACACTTTTGAGACATAAATATTAAAGGGACGGAATAAAAATTCAGCCCCTTCTTAAAAAAAAACCGAACCCCGGACCACCCAGGGCAACATTAATTTAGCATATTTTTTAATCTATATTATGTCTATCAAGATTTCCATTCAAAAGTCCTGGCAAAAAATCTCACGTGGGTGCTGGCCTCCCCGGCTCAGGAGACAGTTGAGAAGGAGATCCATGAAAAAAAGCATGAATATGAGCTGAATATGACACAGGCAATTTCAAAATCTAAAGACACACTTTTTTTGCTTTTTGAAAGGCCCCGTGAAATTATCGTACAGTTGATTAAGGAGCTTCATGCCCTTTTCATGGCGGCAACAGAACCCATTAGGCCCGGGCGTAAATTCAAACGGAAACATAAGATCAACAAGCGAGAGCATTACATGAATAATAAGCCTTGCTGTTAACTTTATGACATTGCGTCAGCACTGCTGTACAACATTTCCCATTGATTCAATCGTTTTTTTAAGATAGAAGAAGAAAAATCCTAATGCAGGCATGAAGCCTGTGGTTCACATTAAATTTCATTATTTTTTTCGGACCCGGCCAAGAAGGTTGAGACTTAAGCTGGCAACGCTGTTTTGCGTATTTTTTAATACTTCTAAGGATTCACAGGAGAAAAAACGATGAAAAAATCACTGATCGCATCAGGGCTCATGTTTCTTGTTCTTATGTTTACTGCCGTAAGTGTCCAGGCACATTACGGGATGGTCATCCCTTCGGACAACATGGTTATGCAGGATGAAGACCGCACTGTTCATATTACAGCCTCTTTTTCCCACCCCTTTGAGGGCGTCGGGATGGAACTTGTCAAACCCAAAGTATTTGCCGTGCGGGCAAACGGCGAGGCGCAGAATCTTTTAGGAACCTTGAAACAGGCAAAGGTTCTGGATCACACGGCCTGGAAAACAGATTACAAAATCAAAAAACCCGGCGTTTACATGTTTTACATGGAGCCCGTACCCTATTGGGAACCTGCCGAAGACTGCTTTATCATTCATTACACCAAAACCGTGGTTACCGCTTTCGGTGACGACGAAGGATGGGACCAAGAGATCGGGCTGAAAACAGAAATCGTACCCTTGTCCAAACCCTTTGGACAGTATGCCGGCAACGTGTTCCAGGGCGTCGTAAAACTGGACGGCAAAGCAGTGCCTTATGCAGAAGTTGAAGTGGAATATTACAACGAAGACGGTAAATCCAAAGCACCCACGGATTATATGGTTACCCAGACCATCAAGGCTGACGCAAACGGTGTATTCACCTATGCCGCACCCAAGGCCGGCTGGTGGGGTTTTGCTGCACTTAATGAAGCTGATTTTACCCTTAAAGCTGAGGGGCAGGAAAAGGGTGTTGAGTTGGGTGCGGTGATCTGGGTAAAATTTGAAGACTGGAAAACCAAATAGGGTTCGAATAAAAAAATGAAATAGAAAATACCAGCCGGGATGATTGTCAGATGGTTCTCATTGGCCCGGCTGGGCAGTGACAAGAAGGTATTATGCATATTTCTGAAGGTGTTCTTTCCGCCCCGGTTTTAGGGGCCGGGATGGCGCTATCCGTGGCCGGCACTGCCGTGGGCTTGAAAAAACTTAAAGAAGATAAAATTCCCCAGGCCGCTATTTTGTCGGCCGCTTTTTTTGTGGCGTCCCTGATTCATGTGCCCATCGGGCCTTCCAGCGCCCATCTGATTCTCAACGGAATTCTTGGGCTGATGCTGGGCTGGGTCGCCTTTCCCTCTATTTTGATTGCGCTTCTGCTCCAGGGTGTACTGTTCCAGTTCGGGGGAATCACCACTTTAGGGGTCAATACGGTTATCATGGCCACGCCTGCTGTGGTCTGTTATTACCTGTTTTCAGGATTTGTCCATAAACCCGGCGCGGTATCCTATGCCGCCTCCTTTGCCTGCGGATTTTTAAGCGTTTTTTTCAGCAGCCTGCTTGTGGGGGCCGCCCTGATGTTTACCCAGGAACGCTTTCTATCGGTGGCCTGGGTCGTTGTTCTTGCCCATCTTCCGGTCATGGTTATCGAAGGGCTTGTGGCGGTTTTCTGTGTCAGTTTCCTTAAAAAAGTGCAGCCCGAACTTTTGCCCCAATGGTCTGGGGCACAACAGCAGGCCGCATTGGACGGCAGAACAAAAATGGCGGAAAAACAAGTATAATATCCAGATTACGAATGTTTTATATATGGTGAACAATAATGATGTATCGAAAATATGTTATACAACTGTCCTGTCTGATGCTCTTTTTCATTCTTTCAGGCGGGAATGCCCTGGCGCATAAAGTTACGGTATTTGCGTGGGTGGAAGGCGACACTGTTTTAGGGGAAACTAAATTCAGCGGGGGCAAAAAGGCCCAGAACGCGGAAATTATCGTCTGGGACTTAAATGGAAAGGAACTTTTACGCACACAGACCAATGAAAAGGGAGAATTTTCATTTCCGATTCCTGAAAAAACAGCCATGCGCATTGAACTCATTGCCGGAATGGGACATCAGGCCGAGTGGACCATTCCCCTTGAAGATTTGGGAGAAACAGGTACAGCCGCAAGCGCCCGGGATGAAGGAACACCCGCGCCAGAACCTGCGGCAACGCCGGATTCCGGACAGGCTGTACAGGCAGCCGCGTCCGTTGATCCGGCCCAGTTAGAATCCATTGTTGAAAAGGCCGTGACAAAGGCGTTAAATAAAAAAATCACACCATTGACAAAAATGGTGGCGGATTTGGAGCAGAAAGGCCCGTCCATGAATGAAATTCTTGGGGGCATCGGATACATATTCGGCCTGATGGGCGTGGCCATGTATTTTTCATCCCGCAAGAAGAAATCATGATAACAACATTCCATGATTGAAGAGATCTTTGCTTGCGGCCATTCATTTATTCACAAAACGGATCCCAGGTGCAGGGTGGCCGCAGCCACCCTGCTGTGTTTTGTAATCGCCCTTGGCCGAAAAATGCCCATGCTCTGGGCAGGCCTTGGACTTTCACTGATTCTGGTGCTATGGGCCCGCCTGAACCTTGCCGAGGTATTCAAGCGCCTGGTGTTCATCTGGGGATTTCTGGTATTTTTCTGGGCCATTCTGCCCCTTACCTATGACGGGGATGTGGTTTACAAAATAGGAAAACTTGGGATCACCCGGCAGGGCATTGACCTGTGTACGGCAATCAGCATTAAATCCAATGCCATCCTGCTGGTGTCCATGGCCCTGATTACCACCATGGATTTGGGCACCCTGGGCTATACTTTGAATTTTTTCAAAATCCCTGGAAAATTTGTGCATCTGCTGTTGTTAACCTACCGGTATATTTTTGTTATCGAGCAGGAATACCGGCGCCTGGTCCGTGCCGCAAAACTGCGCAGTTTTGCGGCACGGACCAATATGCACACCTACCGGACCTATGCCTATCTTTGCGGCATGCTGTTTGTCCGGGCATCGGCCAGGGCCCAAAGGGTTTACAATGCCATGAAATGCAGGGGGTTTTCAGGCAGATTTATCTGTCTGCATGAATTTGCCCTTTCCCCTGCAGACATAATCTGGACGCTGGCGGCCCTGGCAGCGGCCGCCTGCCTGGTTTTTATGGAGATATTCCTGTGACAACTCCCCCTGCCATCCTGCGCCTTGAAAACATCAGTTTCAGCTACCCGGGCCAGGGCCGGGTGCTAAACAATCTGAACCTTGAAATCCGCAAAGGGGACCGCATCGGTTTAGTGGGGCCCAACGGCAGCGGGAAAACCACCCTGTTTCATCTCATCATGGGCCTGCTTACCCCGTCTTCCGGTACCATTGAATTTTTTGGAAAACCTGTCAAAACCCAAAAAGATTTCAGACAAGTTTATAAAAAAGTGGGCCTGCTGTTCCAGGATGCCGATGATCAGCTGTTCAGCCCTACGGTTCTCGAAGATGTGGCCTTTGGGCCGCTCAACCTTGGCAAATCAAAACCCGAAGCCAGGGATATTGCAAGAAACACCCTGGAACGGCTTGGCATTGCCCACTTTGAAAACAGGGTCACCCATAAACTGTCCGGCGGGGAAAAGCGCCTGGTGGCCCTGGCCACGGTGCTTTCCATGGAGCCGGAACTGCTGCTTCTGGACGAACCCAGCACAGGCCTTGATGAAAAAACAAAAGCCTTTCTGGTTGGGGTATTGAACCGCCTTGAACTTTCCTATATTCTTATTTCCCATGAAAGTGATTTTATGTCGCAGATTGCCAATGCCATGTTTATGATGGAAAACGGGCAGTTGCAAAAAGATGTCCATATCCACCAGTATGTCCATAAACACCCCAACCCCGGGCAGCGCCATTGATTCGTTCTGCCCCCCGGGAATCAAAGCGCTGAACCTGGCTGCCCGCCCGGGGGCAAAAACTCAAGGCGATTGACTTTGCTAAAGCTTGCAGGTATTAGGGAGAGCATGGATATTGAAACAATAATCAGCCGGGAAAGCGGCCTGAAAGAAAGCCAGGTGGCAGCAGTTCTGGAGTTGCTGGATCAGGGCGCCACAGTGCCTTTTATCGCAAGGTATCGAAAAGAGCGCACAGGCAGCCTGGACGAGGTGGCCATATCCGGTATCCGGGACAGGGCAAAGGCTTTAAAAGAACTGGAAGCCAGGAAACAGGCCATTATCAAGTCTTTGGAGGAACGGCAGCTTTACACCGAAGATTTGGGCCAATGCATTGAAAATGCAGACTCCATGACCCGGCTGGAGGATGTGTACGAAAAGTACCGGCCCAAAAAACGGACCCGTGCCACAATTGCCCGGGAAAAGGGACTGGAGCCTTTGGCCCTGATGATTCTGGAGCCCCAAAGCGGCATCGACCTTCAAAAGGAGGCAACCCGATTCATCGGTCCTGGTGTGGCGAGCCTGGAAGAGGCCTGGGCCGGGACCAGGGATATCATTGCCGAAATCATTAACGAAGATGCATCCATCCGGTCCGGGATCCGGGATCTGTTTATTCAAACAGCCATGATCCACGCAACGGTGATCAAGGGAAAAGACGACGACGGGGCCAAGTTCAAGGACTATTTTGACTGGGAGGAACCAGCATTTAAAGCGCCTTCCCACCGGATACTTGCCATGCTCAGGGGAGCAACTGAAAAAATTCTTCGTGTCCATGTATTGCCCGATGAAAAAAAGGCTTTGAATATCATCCATGGGATTTACCCGGGCAAAAGAAAGGTCTGTCCACAAAGCCGGGTCC
>NZ_JBFXHE010000087.1:0-12885 GCF_050177295.1 Desulfobacter sp. | reverse complement strand
CCCATCAATATGACGGTCATTTGTTACATATGCAGTAATGAAGGATCAGAGCTCTGGACCATGGGGATCAGCAGGGCGCTTTCTGCTGTTCCAGATCCAGGAGGTTGACTATGAGCCTCAATTTCATCCTGGAGTCAGCCACCTTTGTTTTGGGCGAGGACCTGCATCATCTCCCGGGTCAGTTCAGCGGTTCTCGGCTCCCACCCGTAGGCCCGGCCGTGGAGGATTTTGAGCTTGCCCGTGAGTGTCTTCCATTCGCCTGAAGACAGGTTCTGGAGAGAATGGATATTGATGTTTTTCCAGGCTTTGTGGTAATTGCGGGCAAAGCAGGGAAGTTCTTCGGTCGGCTGGCTGGTTTTCCGTGATCCGCCGACTCTGCGGGTCCGCTCCCAAGGCTCGGTTTCCGGTTTATGCGTCCCGATTTAAAAATCCTGATTTAAGAATCCCAGGTGGGCTCCATCTGTTTTATCTTTTCCGCTTCCATCTCTTTTCGGGTCTCGACCATCTGCCGGGCCATGTCCATCTCCTCCGGGTTCTGCCCCTGTTCGGCCAGGTCCAGGATCCCGATGAGCTGCTTGATGAAAAGCCGCACCTCGCTGATGACCCCCATCCTTTTCTGGCTGGCGCAGATATCCTCCAGGATCTTGTCCGTGACCATCTCCTGCGGGGACCAGCGGTAGGCGATGCCGTGCAGGGAGAGCAGGCACCGGCCCAGGTCCACCAGTTCTTCGGTTTGAAGCGGGGTCTGGTGGATATCCACAAGGACGCCCCGGTAGTTGAGGCGTTTGGCGTCGCCGCCCGATGCCCCGATGGACCGCACCCGGCTCCACAGGGCGTCGTAGGATTTAAATCCGTTTTCCGATACCAGAACGTCCGGGATAATGGAAAAAAAGATGTGAAGGTATTGGGCGGTCTCGCTGTTGTCGATGAAGAGGCGGACATTTTCGTAGGCGGCATTGCGCACCGAGGCGCCCATGGCCACCACCGTCTCCATTTCGTCCATGAGCAGGATTAAGCCCTGGTGCCCGAACCGCCGTAAAAACAGGATCAGGGAGTTCATCAGCTGCCGGGCATTGGCCTTGGTCAGGTATTCGTAAACCTGGAAAGGCTTGAGTTCCCGTTTGGTGACCTTGCCGCCGTCAAACCAGTGCATGAGGATTTCCCGGTCTGCCTTGCGGCTTTCCCCATCCTCCCCCTCTTCCATGGGGGCAAACCGGTTGCTCACCAGGGCGGCCAAGGCATTGGCAAAGTTGATATCCATGTCCGGGATATCCCTGAATTCTTCGGCCAGGGCCGTACATTTTTCTGTGGCAGCCTCTGCCTTGGCTCCTTGGAATTCCGGTGACAGGGACTCCAGCCAGGCGGTCAGCAGATCCCGGATGCCCATGCCGTCAAAATTGCCCTGGAGCTGCCGGACAATGGACTGGTAAACGGTTTCAAATTTGTGGATGGGCACATCCCGGGTCAGGACCACAAAGGAGACGGCAAATCCTTTGTCCATGGCCAGGTGCCGGACCACGGACATGAAATGGGTTTTACCGTCCCCGTAATCCCCGCTGATGAACCGCACCTTGGCCCCGCCCTGGGCAATGTAGTTTGCAAGATCGTCTTCGATATAGGAGAGCCATTGCTGCCGGCCCACGGTAAATACCGGCACATATTCCACAGGCACGCTGCCCTTGCGCAACTCTTCGATGATGGACCTGGCCTGGAAGGGTTTGAGTTCTTTAAGGGCATCCAATGATATCATGACCAAAGATCCTTTAAGATTTATGGAAAGAGATGGCAGTGATCTGGCGCAGTTCCCCCTGGGTGTCCAGGAGCCACAGGGCTTTGTTCCGGCCCGGGGTGAGCTGAAGTTCGTATCCTTGGGACGTGCCGCCGATGCCTGCCTGGTAGTACCGCCACAGGTCCACGGAAAATTGATCCAGGCTGTAGCCTTTGAATTTTCCCTTGTCCATGTCCTGGAAAAAGGTTTTGGACTGCAAAGAGATTACATAGGCCAGGTAAAACTGCTGCATGGGAATGGGACGGCCAGCGGGCAGATCTTCTTTTTCAAGGCGTTCCAGGTAGACCTTGCCCAGGGTATCAATGAAGTCCTGGGGATCATAGGGCGTATCGTACAATTGCTTCTTGAGCCGGACCACCATGGCCATGATCCGCCGGGGATCAATGGATTTGAGTGTTTTTTTGTTGATTTTCGTGGAGCGGCTGGCAAAATCAATCTCCCCGGTGATGCCCTTTAAAACCCTGAACCTGGGAAAATCCATCTCCATTTCAAGACCGGCCTCTTCGCATTTGAGAGTCAGGTCTTCGATGAGATCCATGCGGTACTGCTCCACCTTTTCATCGGCATAGGCCCCCAGGGTTTCAAATACCGGGGCGCAGCTTTCAAGGGTTTTGTCCTCGCATATATCCCTGGCCAGTCTGCTTTTAAGCAGTTCATCCAGTTGGAGAAAGTCATCCTTTCCCGCACACTGGATGCATTGTCTGATCAAATCGGCTTTTTTCTGTTTCTGGTTCAGGTCCTGCTGAAAGGGCTGGACGATCTGTTTTAAATCCTCTTGAACATCTTCAAGAAATTCATTGGTTTCCGGCATTTGATTCCTCGTTTGTTTTTAAATTATAATAGACCTGTTTTCTACACTGCTACCGGAAAAATTTCAATGGTTAAGCAAGGCTCATGTTCATAGGCGGTTTAGGACATTTTGAGTTGAACAGGCGGTTTGGGGCAAAATGCCCTGGGTATTTTTTTATCTTCGGTGATTCACGCACGCTTTGTTTCCACGGCCAGGGCAACACATTCGGAAGTGATAGGTGATTGACCTGAGGGGCGAGTGAGGATTGTCCTTGAATCCTGTTATGCATTGATTTATAACCGCCTATAATTAAGGCGGAAACAATGAAAAATAATGGATAATCAGCAATGATCACGGCATGTGTAAGAAAGATTTTGCCCAATGTTAAGGATTTCAAAACGTTCTGGAAAAAACAAGGTCCTTTCCGGTACGCACTGACAAGCAAGGAATACCCGCCTGTGCTGCTGGAACCCGAAGAGTGGATATTTGGCCAGGATAAGCAGGTCCTTCTCAAGGAGCTGATGCAGTTTTCCCGTATGAAGATGGCCTTTGTACCTGCTCCGTTCAATCCGGACAATAAACGTATCCTGCGCCCTGATGATATCTGCGCCTGGAAGATTGTCCATTTTCCGGAAGCCTGGAATGCCATGATCTGCGACGGGTTCCTGCCCGAAGGCCAGCTCACCCGGGCCGTGGTAGATGAGTGTGCCGCCCTGGGTTTGGCCCAGGATAAATCAGGTATTGAACAGGCTTTTTTCAGTCTGCTGGAAAGACAGCTGGATGGTATGGGCTATGTATGGCTGACGCCCCGGGGGAACGCAAAAACCGCATTTATTCATGAATACCTGGACGCCTGGTGCCGGGACGAGGAAGAGGCCGGACTATTGTAGTGTTTGGACGGAAAGGATGTATGTCTTTAAGAAATATTCAATGCCTGTTTTATTGAAGTGCATATGGTCGTAATAAAATTTCTTATCCTGCATGCACGATGCGCAATTGATGTAAAACACCCCTGCTTCACGATCAGCAGTTTCACGCAGGAAAGCATCCACCTCAGGCAGACCGGGAAAATCGGGCATCAACAGTGGGAGTATGACATAGGTAATGGTGGCGCCGTGCGTTTTTACCAGCCGATTAATGTCATCAACCACATGTCCGTATGCGACAAAGCTGTTCCGGTCATACTTTTTCAGATAATGTTGTCTCGCCTTTTCCATCTTTTCCTTATCGATTGTCTTAAGTGTGCCGTCTGTCAGTCCGGGGGATAGGTAACGGGAGATATTTTGCCAGTCCGTGACTGTAATCATCTGAAGGTAGGAAGAAAGCCGGTCTATAGGGTAACGGTCCTTAATAAGCTTTAAAAAAATGAACAGCTCAAACGGCTCATCCCTGAGAAAAAAATCGTTGTTTTCATTGTTGATGGAGGAATAGAAAATAAACGGGTCCACCAGGTAAATAACATGATCTGTAGTGTTTCCCTGATTCAGGAAAAAAGAGAGATGAACATCCATGGGCATCAGACCGCCGCCGCCTCCTTTGGACAGGTTGGCAACCTTTTTGCCCAGGATTTTCTCCACCATGTCATGGTTCCCGTCCCGGGAAAGCACCCGGCCCCTAGAGGTCCCCAGAAAGACGGCCGGATAATGTTCGTTTTCTCCGGTTACCAGGAGGTTTGACTCGCTTTCGGCATATGAAAGACGGATGTCCCGGTGCCTTCCCGAAAAGCAATAGAGAAGGAGCGAGAGAATAAAAAGATTCAGCACCCCGAAGATCACTAATTTTATAATAAAACGCTTTCCGCTCATCTCCTGCTTTCGTCAGCCTGAAAATTGATTCCTTATCAGAACTGAAAATAAATGAATTCCTGTTTTACTCCGAATACACCCGAAATCAACACCGCCCAGAATGCGGCGGTATAGATGGCCCAGCGGGCCGTAAGGGAAAGAGTGCCCACCTTTTCCTGGACCCATCCTTGCCCTTCCCAGATCTCCACCAGAAAAAGAAACAAAATTACAGAAAGCAGAAAAACAAACTGCGGGATGCCCACAACATCAATTCCAGCCTGTTTCAAACCAAATCCGTCAATGCCGATCAAGAACATTTTACGGATAAAGGTGAATGCGTCGGAAACCGAATTGGCCCGGAAAAATATCCAGGCAAAAGAGACCATGCACATGGTGACCGCCACCTGGATCCCTTGATTCAGCCAGGATGTCTTATCCGGAAACAACCTGTCTGCCAGCTGCCTCTGGAAATGGTGCGTGACATTCTCCAGAATCAGTATAAGGCCATGCAAAGCGCCCCAGATCACAAATGTCCAGTCTGCTCCGTGCCACAAACCGCTTACCATAAAAGTAATAAAAATATTGTAGCGCCATCGCCATTTTGTCACTCGGTTCCCGCCTAGTGGAATATAAAGATAATCCCGGAACCAGGTGGACAGGGAGATATGCCAGCGTTGCCAGAATTCGTGAAGGGAAGTGGAAAAATAAGGATGCCTGAAGTTCTCCATCAGGTTATATCCCAAAACCTGAGCGCAGCCCCGGGCCATGTCCGTATATCCTGAAAAATCACAGTAGATCTGCACCGTATAGAACAGGGAGGCGATAATGAGGGTAATACCCTGATAATCCCCCACATGGTTGAAAACACGGTTGACATACACGGCAAGATGGTCGGCAATGACCATTTTTTTGACAAGCCCCCAGAGTATGAGCCGCAGCCCCTGGGTCACGTTTTGATAATCAAAGGCATGGGGTTGTTTGAACTGGGGCATCAGGTGCCGGGCCCGGTTGATTGGCCCTGAAAGCAACGGGGGAAAGAATGCCGTGAACAGCGCGAAAATGTTCAGTTTACGCTCCGCCGGAGCTTTGTCGTTGTAAACATCCAGGATATAGCCCAGGCTCTGGAATGAATAGAAGGAAATGCCCACCGGAAGCAGCAGTTGAAGCATAGGAACGTCCTGGTGGATATTCAGGGACCCAAGCGCACTGGTGGCTGATTTGCTGAAAAAGTTATAATATTTGAACAAAAACAGCGTTCCGATGTTTAGGAAAACACCTGCCCGCATATAAGGTTTTCTTTTTTCTTTCGGGAGATCAGACATGAGGACGCCCAAGGTATAATTGCCCAGGGTCGATCCTATGAGAAGAAAAATGTATTCGGTTTTTGCAAAGGAATAAAAAAAATAGCTGGATAATAGAAGTAAAAGCCATCTGTGCCGATGGGGGATGGAATAGTAGAGCCCGATTACAATAGGGAAAAAAATGGCGAATTGAAAGGAATTGAACAGCATGGCCGTCAGCAACGGGTATTCATGTTAAATGGTCAATAAATAATTGCAGGACCAAGTCCTATGTCCCCTTCGTTTTTAACAACTTTGAAACCCTTTGCCTTCTTTTCACTTACACCGGGGGACTATAAAGAGTTACATCGACTGAGTCAATTGTAAAATTGACAACCATATCCATACACTGATATGTTTTTTTCAATAACTCATTTGGAAAGGCGATTCTCTTGATGCAAATCCTGAAAAATTTTAATCATGCATTGATTTTAAAAGGAGTGACGGTTTTTATTTTTTCTTATTTTTTATCGGCTGGATGCTGCAAGGCCGGAGTAGAAAAACGAACACTTGCAGAAAAAGAAGAGCCTGCTTATGCAGATGAAACAGCAAAAAAATGGATGCCTTCTGTGTGGAAGGCGTTTGTCAGGAACGGCCCCACAGGTACCGGCCTTCCTGATTTTTCAAGGGCTGGGTATGGTATGGGGGAAAAATCCATACCCAAAATAGAATCCCCGGTGTTTGATGTCACCCATATTCGGTTCGGAGCTGTTCCGGATGACGGCCAAGAAGACACTTTGGCAATCCAGGCAGCCATTGATGCTGCGGCAGCAGTCGGCGGGGGGGTTGTATTTTTGCCCCAAGGCAGATATGACATTCATCAGACAAAGGCGTCTCCATACCTCCAGATCCGTTCTGACCGTATCGTTTTACGGGGCAACGGCTCCGGTAAAAACGGAACCACCCTTTTCATGGGTGCGCCGGGAAAGGAGGGGATGATCCGTCGCCTGGGAACCGTTTCAGCCGAGATAGAAGCCCGGCGTCATACGGCAATAGCCGTTATAGGCGGTGAGGATCGTAAAGAACTGGCCGCTTTTACACAAAACGTGCTCCGGGGACAAAAAGAGATCACGGTGACTGATACCGGAAAATTTTCCGAAGGACAGATGGTGACTATCGCATGCAGCGATCCTCTCATCGACCCTACATATCCGGCACCCGATAAAGCAGATATCCCTGGGCAGCTGACCACGCCTTTCACGCTCAGCCCGGTCCAGAAAGACACGTTTGGACCTGCGGCACAAAAGCTTTCCTGGATCGCAGGTATTGAAAAGATTATCAACGCCCATACCATCCGTCTGACCCGTCCGGCAAGGTTCGATCAGCCCTTACGCTACACCCCTAAAATTTTCTCTTTCAACGGCATTTGCGGGATCGGCATTGAACATCTGCGCATCGAAAGTGCCTGGCCCGGAGGGTACCGGCACCACAAACCGTTTCAGGAAGCGGATGGAAAAATTATCCGTACCGCCCAGGAGCAGGACTATCTGTGGGGTGGAATTTGGATCAGCAGCGCAGTGAACGGATGGATACAAGATGTGACCTTCGCCGACATGACCCAGGGAATTATTCTCAGCCGCTCTGCGCAGTGGACGCTGAAGGACCTGTCATTTATAGGGCAGGAAGGACATGCCGGTGTCACCATTGGCTGGGGAAACGACAACCTGGTCCAAAACGTTGAGTTCCATGCCCGGCTGGTTCATCCGGTGACACTTACAATGACGGCATCAGGAAACGTTATCACAGAATGCAAAACACATTATGAAGGGAGAAATCTCCTTTCAGGCACGGACACGGCCATGGATTTTCATGGCATCTTCCCTTTCGAAAATCTATTTGAAAAAATGAAGGGGTTTTATGTTTGCTCCGGCGGTGATTTGAGCGTGCTTCCCCATGCAGGCGTAAGAAACGTTTTCTGGAATATCGAAGCACCCGCAAAGATTACCGGCTACGGCGAATATGCAGGAGATTCGTTCGTGCAAACCTATGATTTTGCGAGTACCTCATCAAAAAAGCCTGCGACCATGTATGAGCACTATCCCCAGGCATTCTACATTGGTATACATAGGAGGGGCAACCACGCCATCACCCTGGCCGGATCAACTGAAGACCGTCACACCCGGTGGATGACAGTGGAGGGATTGAACCGTCCGGATATCGCTATTCCTTCCCTTTACGAGCTGCAAAAAAAAGAATCACGGTAAAAAGAGCGGGTCCGGGTTGCTTCTACGCACTGACGGTTTTCGTTCAGGCACCTGCAATACCCGAACCTGACTATTTCCCCCCGGCCAGGGATTTGATCTGGCCGGGTTTTGCCGGAAATTCCCAGAATCCGTTGATTCCGCAGGCCTGGAACATTGATGTTAGATTGCTTTTGTCCAGGTGCCGCTGGAGGGAGCTGACCATGAGGGGAACCTGGGTTGCCGGATAAAGCTCTCTGATTTCATGGGCAAGGTCGTTGACCCGCATCTGTCTGACAAAAAAATCCGTTATGATTGCAGCCGGTTTTTCATTTACAATGAACTCGAACGCCTCCTGGGAGCCGAAAAAGGTTCGGGCGCAGAATCCGCATCTGTGAATGAGTATAGAAAAGACATCCAGGTAGGGTGCTGATGGATGAATCACCACAATCACCGGGCGGCCTGTCTGGTTTTGGTCATCCCTGATCCGGGCAAATTTTTTGGCGGTTGAGGTCTGTTTCCGTTTTTCAAGAATGCTGATCCAGGTGTCAATGGTCCTGACCGGAGCAAAAGAGTCCAGATAGTTTGAACTGATATATGAAAATGTGTCCGAGGCCATTAACGCCTCTATGAGCCGGGGCGCGCATGTATCCAGAATCGTCGTGGCCACGGTTTCCCCCGCTTTGGTGCCGGATTCAATTTTTTTCCTGATTTCGGCAACCACATAATCCGAACAGTGTCTGTCCAAGGCCCTGATGGCTGCCATGCTCACAAAAATAGCCGGATCTGTAACCGCCTTGACAATGGGCGCTGTGGATTCAAGTTCAGGGTAATGTGACAGGGCTGTATACAAAGAAAAACGGACCGAATTTTTAAGATCTTTTTTTTCGGTAAGGGTCAGAAGATCGCCCAGCGATTCCTCGGGAATGGTCCTTGCGATAAGCCTTAACAGGTTCACCAGAAGATCGGGTGTTTGATTTTCCAGATTGTCATGCAGGGCATGGGCCACTTCAGGCCCTTTGTCCCCAAAGTATTCAAAGGCATTTAAGCGGTCTTCAATTTTAGGGGAGACCAGCAGCCGGACATTGGGGTCTATAGGGGCCTGGCAGGGGGGTGCCGGTTTGGCGGGTTGGGGTTGTCTGGCTGGTTGGGGCAGTTGAGACGGTTTTGCTTTTTTCCGGGGCTGGGGCCCAGGGGGTGTTTTTCGTTTACCTTTTAAAAAAGCCAGGGCATCCAGAATATCCGGACCGCATTTGTCAGTCTGCGCGATCTGTTCCAAACGCTGCACAGCCTTATTCGTGCCGATACGTTCCATGGCTGTGACCGCTTCCTTACGCAGTTCAGGATCATCGTAAAAAACAAACTCCGTCAGGTCATCAACGAGAAATTCCATGCCAAGTCTGCCTGCGGCCCGGAAAATGTCCTTGAGCAGTTCCTTGTCTGTTTCCTTGCTTAAAATATGCCGGATTAAATGGGTGATGGGGCCGGGCCGGTCCGGGTTGGTGTGGTTGATCAGGATCATGGAAAATTTAAAATTAATATGTGCCCTGTCCATGGTGAGTTGATACAAGCGCGGACGAAGGGGATGGGTGGGGCCCATGGTGTTCATAATAAAAGACAGAATATCATAGGCAACATTGTCCGGAGCCAGGGCAAGCTGTTCAATCATGGCCTGCTGCTGATCTTTATCAAAGCTTAAAATCTGTGACAATGTATCAGAATTTATCTCCCCTGTTTTGATCATCCTTTTGAATTCCGAAATAAATGACGCCATATATATTCTCCTTTTTAAGCTCGGCAAAGTGGATCACTGCCTCAATGTCTTTGTGGGCATTGAACACCGCATGGATAACGGCTTCATCAAGCAAATCTGTTTGGTCAAATACAAGATCTTTTCCCGTAATGTTTTTGACCCGGTCAAGGGCCGTGGTTGACGAGTTGACAAGATTATCCGCCACCACCACTTCGTGATCCTGGTTAAGCAGTTCGACGCAGGTATGGCTGCCGATATACCCAGCCCCACCGGTGACAAGAATTTTCATCGAAATTCTTTATATACTTTGAACGTTATCTCTACATTTAATGCAAAATTCGGACATTGACACGCAATAATGTATGGTTAATTTTAAATTTTATATAGGCACCAAGCCTGGCAATCCATATACTAAATACTAGGAGGCTTTTCAATGATTGAACTTTCAGCTGCTGCAAAAACCCAGATCGACAACTATTTCCAGGGGAAAGAACCCACCCCCATCCGGATTTTTCTCAACTCAGGCGGCTGAGCGGGCCCGTCTCTTGCAATGGCTCTGGATGAGCCTAAGGACAGCGATGACCTTTTTGACGTTAACGGGCTTAAATTCGTGGCAGATAAAGTGTTTATGGAAAAAGCACAAAAGATTAAAATTGATTTCAATGGTATGGGGTTCAGCCTTGATTCAGGCATTGCTCTGGGCCAGGGCAGCGGTTGCGGTAGCTGCAGCTCCGGCGGGTCCTGCGGAAGTTAAGTTCTTTTTAGTCGTTTAATGAAAAGGCGTCTTTACATTGGGTGCACAACAAAGACGTCTTTTTATTCTTAAATTAATTTGGTCGTATACAGTTTTAAGGTGGTATTATATACCATTGTCCGGGCAAGAGGCACGCACCAATGGTTTTTGTCCTGCTTGACCCGTAACACCGACCATGGTAGCCTGTGCAGGCACAAGGGTAAATGGGAAATCAAATGTATTCCAATGTCGCAATTCTTCAGGGAAAATGCCATGGAGAAACAGGTTAAAAAAGTGGTCTTGGACAGGTGTACTGTTGTCTGTGCTGTCATATTTTTCTTTTTCATGTTCCTTGCCGGTATTGCAGGGTGCGGCGGAGAAAAAGAGAAAAAGGATACGGATCTGATTCCGGGTAACTGGATTTACTACAGGAACCGAACCTATATTCTCATTGCCGTGGATATAAAAGGCACGTGGAGCTCTTCGGTCAAGATTGCAGATGTAACCTCCAAAATTGTTGATTCCAGGGGGACGGCCAGCGGTACCTGGCATTTGGATGGGGGACAGCTCATTTTTTCCGTCCTGGCGTCAGATATCGACAATGTCTGGAAAAAAAATGACACCTGTTTTTACAAGGTGATTGAACTCAGCGACCATCTCATGATCCTTGAGGGCGAAGACGGCCGCAAGGAAGAATGGAAGAAAACGGTTCTCCAGAAGGGGAAAGAGGGATCAGGTGCAGTCAATCCGATTGTTACAATGGCTCCCTATGCCGTTAATCTGGACAAGCATTCTTCCAATGCCCAGGATCGCTACCTGTGTCTGAGTATGCATTTGGAACTTATGGAACTGATGCCGGAACAGACTGTGCCCCAATTTCATCCCAGGGCCAGGGATGCAGCTATCATGTATCTGTCTTCCTTGACCTATGATGATGTGTCTGATTTTGATCGCATCAAGGTTCAGAAAGAAAAGGTCAAGGATGTACTCAATCCCTACATTGACGGGTTAATCAAAGAAGTTGTCATTGATCATGTGGTTATTGCCTTATCTGCAGCCAAGGTGGAAGAATTTATCATTGAACATACTGCTGCACCAAGCAATGAGGCGCCCGCTGAAGGAGAAGAGGGAGAAACCGGCAAAAAAGACGCAAAAAAAGAGAACCCCAAGACCTCCTGACAAATGCCTCCTGACAGGCAGGTGGTCAGTTTTCCGCCTTGGGTTTGATGACCAGTACGGCGCCGGACTTAAGACTGATTCCAGCCAGATCCTGTGTGAATACATTGCTGATACCTGTGGTGGTTCCCATGCAAAGGCTTTGATCTGTCAACGGGTACTCCAGCCCCTCCAGAGTCAGCCCTTTAACATGGTCTGATACCGGGATGACGGATATCAGATCTCCGGGGCGGCCCGTGAGTGTCAGTCGGGAAACAACAATATGAATATCATTAGATGCATCTGAGATCGTGGTGGGGATTCCCAGGTCTGCAAGTCTGCGCAGGAGGAAAATATTTGCCAGGGTATGGTCAAGCCGGGTGCTGGTGGCACCCATAATGAGAAGGTCTGTACATCCATGGTTAATGGCATATTCCATGCACAACTCCATATCTGTCTGGTCTTTGCGTACCGGATGCTTTAAAATTTTAACCTGTTTTTCCTTAAAGAACGAAAGGACGTTTTCGGGAATAGAATCAAGGTCGCCGATGATAATCCGGGGAACAATACCCATACGGTGAAGATGAACAGCCCCGCCGTCTGCGGCAATAACCATGTCCGCGTGTTGAATCCGGGATAGAAGCCCGTCTGTTTCAGACAGGGTTCCGTTTGCCACAATGACTGTTTTCATAATTTAGTTTTCATACCAGAAAAATACTATAATGCAAACAATACTATTCATTAACACACTATTTATTGACACAATGTCCGGAAGTTCATATTTTCCCAGGCGATGAAGGTTTTCAAACGTATACATACATACCTGTTTTTTGAGCTTATCCCGCCGTTTGCCATAAGCACCTTTTTTTTAACCTCGGTGTTTCTGATGACCCGGATTCCGGATATCACGAATATGGTGGTGAATTACAACTCCAGTATCACGGATATCCTGCTTTTGATCTCTTATACCCTGCCGCGGTTCATGGAATTTACCATTCCCATGTCAGCCATGATTTCGGTGCTTTTGACCATCATGCGCATGTCAGGGGAAAATGAGATCATCGCCCTGAAAGGAGCGGGAATGTCGTTGTACAAACTGTTGCCGCCGGTGCTTATATTCAGCGTGATCACCCTTTTTCTAACCCTGTGGATGACGGTTTACGGGATTCCCAATGGCAAACTGGCCCTGAAAATGAAAACCATAGAACTGGCCAGATCCAGTATTGACGCAGCACTGCAGGAGCGGCAGTTCAACAGCCGGCTTACCGGGATCATGATTTATGTGGCCCATGTGGATATGGGCACCCGGGATCTGACGGACGTATTCATTGAGGACCGCAGGACTGCTGATATCGTCGCCA
>NZ_JBFXHE010000086.1:0-12923 GCF_050177295.1 Desulfobacter sp. | reverse complement strand
TTGGTAATTGATGAATCGGCTGCAATCTCATGAAAATGGCCCCAATTCTCCCAAATTTTATGTCAATAGTCCGGCTATTAACAGAAAATTTGAAAAAATTGGTTCTCATTTTCATGAGATTTCGCTTTGATTCCCTAATTACCAAACAAGCTCTTAAAAAAAGGAGTACGGCTTCATGCAGCAGAAAAATATTTTTTATGGCTGGACCATTGTTGCCGTGACTTTTTTGATCGGCTTTACCCAGGCCGGTGTGTTCCAGAATGTACTGTCTATCTTCCTCAAACCAATGGCCGAGGCGTTCGGATGGAATCGTTCCATCATCACCGGCTCCATCGCTGTGGGTTCCCTGTCCGGCGGACTCCTGTCCCCTCTGGTTGGTCCTTACCTGGATCACTATGGCCCGCGAAAACCGGCATTCTGGGGAATTACCATTTTAAGTGCGGGCCTGATTGCACTTTCACAACTATCTTCAGTCTGGCAACTGTACCTGTTTTTCGGAAGCGGTCGGATGATTGCTTCCGGTCTGCTGGCGCTGGTGGTCACGGTTAGTGTCTCCAACTGGTTTATTGAAAAACGGGGAAGGGCCATGGGGATTTCCCAGCTGGGCAGCCGCATTGGAATCGCTTTTCTTCCGTTGCTGGTACAGCATATCATCATTTCCTATGGGTGGCGGACAGCCTGGGCTGTATTGGGAATTATTGTATTTGCATTTTCGGCGCTTCCAAGTCTGATTTTTCTGAAACGAAGACCGGAAGACATTGGATTGCTGCCGGATGGGAGAACCCCGGAAGAAAATTTGGGGACCGGCCCGGAAAGAGCGGGTGAAAAAAACCAGGGGGCCCGCTTTAACATAGAAAATGAACCCGTATGGACCCAAAAAACCGCTGTCCGTACCACTGCATTCTGGCAACTGGTGTTTGTCATGTGTGTGATTTATCTGGTTGGGGCCGGGTCTAATTTTCACCTGTTTCCGTTTATGACGGACCAGGGACTGCCGCCAAGCACGGCGGTTTTGGTCATCACTGTTTTATCGGTTTGCGCCGCATTCGGCGGGGTGTTGTTCGGTTTTCTGGCAGAGAGGATTTCTGTTAAAAAACTAATGGGAGGGGTTCTGATCACCATTGGAATCCTTTTCTATCTGGTTTTTTGGGCGGTCAAAACACCTGTGTGGATGTTTATTTTTGCCGTTGTATACGGAACGATTCGGGGAGGCGTTCTGCCATTAATATTTCTGCTTTGGACGGAATTTTATGGCAGAAGATCTTCCGGGACCGTGCTGGGGATTGCCGGCCCTTTCCGGATGGCTGCAAACGCAGCAGGTCCTGTCTCGGCGGCGATCTGTTTTGACCTTTTCCATAACTACTGGATTCCCTTTTCAGTCTTCAGTGCTCTTCTCCTCATGGCCGGTTTTTTGTGCCTGGTCGCAAAACCTCCGGTCAGCAAGCCTGGAATGCCCATGCAATACTAGTTTTGTCCCTTCTCTGCTTCGAATTATTTCACAAATAGCTCGGTGTATTGAGAATAGCCTTCCTTTTCAAGGTCTTCTTTCGGGATAAAGCGAAGTGCCGCTGAGTTAATGCAGTATCGAAGACCTGTGGGCGCCGGGCCATCATCAAAAACGTGACCGAGATGGGAGTCGCCGTTTCTGCTTCTGACTTCGGTCCGGGCCATGAACAGAGTCTGGTCAGATTTTTCCACAATATGATCCGGTTCCAGGGGCCTGGTAAAGCTTGGCCACCCGGTCCCGGAATCGAATTTGTTCAGGGAGCTGAAAAGCGGCTCTCCGGATACAATATCCACATAAATGCCTTCTTTTTTGTTATCCCAGTACGCATTATTGAATGGGGATTCTGTACCCTCGTTCTGGGTAACATCATATTGAAGCGGGGTCAGTTTTTTTTTGATATCCGGGTCTCCTGGTTTAGACCATCCCCGTGTTTTTTGAAGTGCACATACTTTGTTGCGGTCCGGTGCCGAATCGGGCACATTTGCCCAGGCCTTTTCCAGAAACTCGTCACGGCCGGCCCCCAGGCGGTAATACTTGTACTGAAGGGGATTTTTCTTGGCATAATTCTGGTGATATTCTTCGGCCGGAAAAAAATTTTCAAATTGGGTAATTGATGTCACAATCGGTTTCTGGAAAACGCCTGAAGCGTCCAGTGCCTTTCTGGAGGCTATGGCTTTTGCTTTCTGAGACGCTGTGTGATAAAAAATTTCAGAGCGGTACTGGTTGCCCCGATCTACAAACTGACCGCCGGCATCCGTTGGATTGATATGGCGCCAGAAAACATCTAAAAGCTTTTCGTAGCTGACCTTTTCAGGATCAAAATGGACCTGGATCGCTTCTGCATGGCCGGTGGTTCCCGACGATACAGAAGAATAGTCTGGCTGCATTTCATGGCCGCCGGTATATCCGGATATGACCATTATAACACCGGGCACTTTTTCAAAGTCGGTTTCGGTACACCAGAAACATCCGCCGGCAAATGTGGCCAGTTCCAGGTGCTTATTTTCAGCTGTTTTCATTTTTTTACCCTCCGGGTTTTGGGAAAAGAGTACAGAGCTGGAAAAAAGAATGAATGATACCAACGATACGATTGTTATAAAAACGTATTTCATGTTGAATCTCCTTTTTTGCTGGGATCTTGCCTACCCATCAAAAATAATCACGAAGGATAGAGGTTCAAGTTCCGGCTCGCCGTATATAATCGGCAAGGGTTTCAATCGTTGATACTCGATGTTCAAGTTTTTTCCACAACCATTGTAAACACTGGACTTGAAAATGATGGTTTTGAAAGCTGGAAATACCCATAAAAAGTTCGGTTAAAAACGAGGTCAGAACTGTGTTATCCGGCTCTTCCGGGTTTTCGGCCCAGGGCTTTGAATCGTGGAGCAGAATGATATCACCGGGTTTCACCCGGCCCAGAATTTTTGAAGCGATCCCGGATATCCTGCGGTTTCCTTTGTCCACGGCCCGGCACGGTCCCAGGTCAGTTGCCGCTTTCCCGTTCCAGTTCCACCAGTCCCTTCAACTGCTGGATGACGCCAAGTTTCACTTTCCGGTTCCGGAGCTTGCGGAATATTTTCAAAAGGTCGCGCTCTTCCGGGGTAAACACAGGGGAAATGAGCGGTTCGGGGCGGCTTGTCTCATAAAAAACCGGCCTGGGTTCGTCCACCTCATCGGATTGGGGCGGTGGCGCATAGAACATCTGGGCCGGGACCCCGAATGCCTCGGCAATCTGCTGGAGCCGGCTCACCGAAATGGCGGTAGCGCCTTTCTCATACTTCTGGACCTGCTGAAAGGAAAGATTAATCTTTTCCGCCAGCTCGATTTGAGAAAGGCCGTATTTTATTCTCATCGACTTAATGGTTAAGCCGATCTGTTTGTTGATTGTCGACATGTCCCTAGTATCACTGCTCCCAACAGAGTTAAGCCTGATAAATATCCTAGCGGGAAGCCAAAATCCAATATCTGTAGGTTGTATTTTTCTATTGACAAATATCTCTTTGCAGTTGTATTATGACCCGACATATGAACCGCAGATCCGTATTCCGTTCTCTTGCGCCTCTTTTTCGCGGATTCTGTATTTAAAAAAATCATCTGCCCCGGGAGGTGTGAAAGATGAGATCCATTCTTTGGATTGATGATGAACCTATTGTCAATGATATGGGGGTACTGTTCCTCAAAAAACTGGGCTACCAGGCCAGGGCCTTGTACAGCGGCATTGAGGCCCTTTCTGTTTTCAGGTCCCGGCCCCATGCCTTTGACCTGGTGATCACGGATTATATGATGCCGGAGATGACAGGGGATGAACTGACCCAACGGATCCGTGAGATCCGGCCGGACATTCCTGTTGTTTTGTGTACCGGATCTGGGAATCTCCCTGCCGATACCCTGGCAAATTGGGGCATTTACGCACAGCTGCCCAAGCCCTACAGCATCGGAGACGTCTCCCGTCTGGTCCGCAACCTTGTGGAGGAATCCGGACAGAATCACAAGGGGAAACCGGCCCCCGGGATGACCTTGCCCGAAGGCTGCCATGACCCCGCCAGAATCTGCGGAATTTAATTTTTCCGGTCTCCCGGACTAAAAATACCAGGTACCCCAGGCCGAAATGGTGTTGGCAGGTGTGGCGTAAAAGCCTGTATCGGGGATGGCATACCCGCCGTATTCGGTGTTGGCATCCCCCCAGTTCAGGATGGCGGTCAGGGTGGCGGTGAGATCAAAAAATCTGCGGTCAGCCCGGACCGGGCTGGAAAGTCCATGGGGAAACAGGCCGGGATACATCCCTTTAAGCCTTTCCCCGTCCCTGCGGGTGCCGCCGCCCCCGGCCAGGGTTTCGTAGTTCACCTCAAGAAAAAGGGCATCGCCGAAAAAGGTTTTGTTGTTCAGGCGCAGCTCTGCGTACCCGTCAAAATTCGAGGAGAGGCCGACAGCCTGGTGCGGGCTGTCTGATCCGGGGAAAAGCGCCCGGGTGTATAGTTTCAGGTGGCCGTCCCATTCCGTCCCTGAAATAAAGGCGTCTTTTCCGAAACAGCAAGGTACGAAGGCGAGGCAGAACCCGCACAGGACAAGGGCCATTGCCATTGTCCAAACAGGTGTTTTGCCCGGGTGCCCTGCTTTTTTCTCACTTGATCTGCTCATGGGCCACCAGCCCGTCCTTGAGCCGGATAATCCTGTGGGCAAAGTCCATGACCATCCGGTCATGGGTGGAGAAGATAAAGGTCACCTTCCGTTCCTCATTCATCCTTGCCATCATTTCAAGCAGGCCCTGGCCGGTCCGGGAGTCCAGGTTGGCCGTGGGTTCGTCTGCCAGGACAATGGCGGGACCGGAGACAATGGCCCTGGCCACGGCCACACGCTGCTGCTGTCTGCCTGAAAGTTCAGCCGGCCTCCGGTCATGCATGCCCGCAAGTCCCACATCATCCAGAACAGCCCTGGCGCGTTCGCTTCTTTCCCGGGCCGGAACCCCCTGCATGAGCATGACATATTCGACATTTTCCCGGGCGGACAATACCGGGATGATGTTGTAGGACTGGAATATGAATCCGATTTTGTTCAGGCGGATGCCGGCAAGCCTGGATTGGGAAAGCCCGGTGATCTCATCATTGTCCAGAAAGATTTTTCCCCGGGTGGGCGTGTCAAGTCCCCCGATAAGGTTGAGCAGGGTGGTCTTGCCTGACCCCGAAGGTCCGGAAAGAGCGCAGAATTCCCCCTTTGCAATGGAAATGGACACCTCTGCCAGGGCATGGACCGCCATCTTGCCCTGTTTATAGGTTTTGCTTACCTCTTTTACGTCAACCATATTCATAAGGACCGTATAAAGCGGCCTTTCTCTCTCAATCAATTTTATTGACCTGCTGATCAGTATTCGTCAAGGATAATTTCACCAGGAAACCGGGCAAAATGAATATTTTGCTTGATCAAAATCCAATACGCTAGTAAGGTCTGCGGGGTTACAGCTATATCATCGGTTTCTGTTCTAATTAATCAGCGGTCTGCTGCCAGCGGCATATGGGACTGTGAAATCCATGAAGGGTGGGTACAGTGGTTCGTTTAATCGTTTTTATTTCATTCAGTTTGATTCTTGTCGCTTTTTTTCCTGTTTTTTCTCTTTCAGCCGGCGGGGAACCGCCTGGAATTTCCCTGTTCGCGGCCATGCAATATACCCTGGAAAAGAATCCGGAGATCCTGGCGGCAAAGGAAAGTGTCTATGCCTATGAAGCAGTGCTCAGGTCGGAAAAAAAACAGTGGTTGCCCGGCGTTTCCCTTGCGGCGATCGGCGAGAGTGGCGATGATTCCTATACCTATGTGCGGGTACAGCAGCCCCTGTGGCTGGGAGGACGAATTAAAAATGCAGTTGAAAAGGCGAAACGCCAGCTGGACCTGTCTGAAGCACAACTGCTCAAGGTCCGGCGGACGCTGATGGAACAAACTGTTATCGCTTACACCACCGTGACCGGTTTGATAGAACAGCTTAAGGCGGCTCAGTTGAACATTGACGAACATGAGCGGTTCCTGGATTTGATTTCCCGCCGTACAAAAGGGAAAATTGCGGCTGAGGCTGATGTGCAGCTTGCCCGGTCCCGGTATTCCCAGGCCATGCTGACACAGGAAGACCTGAAAGGCCAGTATCAGACGGCCCTCAATGACCTGTACGCATTGACCCGCACCCCCATGAATGAGTTTGAATCAGGCCGGTTTGAACCGGTGCCCCGGGAATTGCTGGACCTGCCCGGCCATGCCCAGGTGGAGGCTGAGGTGAGCGATGGGTCTCCCCGGATCAGGATGGCGGACCTGGAGATCGACAGCGCCCGGATTAACCGCCTCATCAGCCGGGCTGAATGGTACCCCCAGGTTTACGGCCGCCTGGACCAGGAGCTTTACGACAAGGAGGGCACCACCAGCCAGCAGCGGGACACCACCCTTGCCCTGGTGGTGCAGAGCGCACTGGACGGGGGCGGATTCCGCACCCTGGAACAGGTGCGGGCTGCCGAGGCCCGGGTCCGGGCCGCGCAAATGCAGTCTGATGCGGAAAAAAACGAAGTCAGCCGCGCCACCCGGACCTTGCTCACGGACCGGGACATGGTCCGGAAACTGACCCGGTTATACGATTCCCTGGTCCAATCCACGGGCCAGACCCTGGGCTCCTATACCCGGCAGTACGAGGCTGGCCGTAAAAGCTGGCTGGACCTGCTCAATGTCCAGCGGGAGTACGCCAATGCCCGGCAGTCCCTGGCCCAGGTCATTGCCCGGTATGAGCAGACCTGCCTGAGACTGGCCGTTCAAATGGGGCGCCTGGACAGCCAGAGCGGCCTTGCCCAATGACTGAGCAACCCGGCGTAGTTTCCGCGGAACAGGAACAGGTCCCTTTGGTCCTGACCGTGCCCATCACCCCCCTGGTCCTGGGACGGCTCATGAGAAAAAACGGGATATCTGTTTCCCCTGTGACCCTGGCGAAATCCTGCGACGCCTTTCAGCCCAAGGGAGCCAGGATACGGCCGGTGGAGCGCCTCACCGGGATCTTAAACGGCCTGGAACACCGGCAACTGCGGGCCTGCCAGCTCCGGTGGGACCGGATGGACCGCCGCCAGCTCCCGGCCCTGGTTTTCCACAACGGGCAATGGGCCTATGTGGAACCTGCCACGGAAGACAAGGTCTCACTCACCCCGCCTGGGGGGCCGGATTACCACCTGGACCCGGATGCCCTGGCCCAGTCCCCGGTGCTCTGGTTTCGCGGCCCCGGGAAAACCGCCAGGACCAACAGCGGGGAAAAGGGCCGGGCCACAAGCCTTGTGATGCAGGAACTTTGGAAGGACAAACGCTGGTTCTTCGAAATGGCCGCCGCCACTGTTGTCATCAATATTCTGGCCGTGGCATCCTCCCTGTTCGCCATGCAGGTCTATGACCGGGTGGTGCCCACCTTTGCCTATTCCACCCTCACGGCCCTGGTGGCGGTCATGGCCATCATTATCTGCCTGGACTGGTCCCTGAAATTTATCCGGGCCAGGATCACCGACTCCCTGGCCCACCAGGCCGACATATCCATATCCCGGCAATTGTTCGACCATATCATGAACCTGCGGCTAGATACCCGGCCCAACAGCCTGGGGGCCCTGGCCGCCCATATGAAGGGGCTGGAGCAGGCCAGGAATTTTTTCTCCTCTTCCATTATTTTTTTCATGACAGACCTGCCCTTTTGTTTTTTCTTTTTGGGGGTGATTTACATCATCGGCGGCAGGGTTGCCTTTGTCTATGCTTTTCTGCTGCCCATCGCCCTTGTCCTGGGGGGGCTGGCCCAGTGGCGGCTGCGGCGGCTGGCCCGCATGGAGGTGCAAAAAGGCCAGGAGCGGCAGGGGCTTTTGCTGGAAAGCATCCAGGGGGCTGAGACCATCAAGGCCACGGGCAGCACCTGGAAATTTTCCGACCATTGGCAGCAGCTCACCCATACCATGGCCGGCTATGGGTTCAAAAACAAAAGCATCACCACCACAACTATGGTCACCACCGGCAGCCTGGCCACCATCGGATATGTGGGGGCCATGGTGGTGGGGGTTACCCAGATGGAGCTGGGGGAACTCACCACCGGCGGCCTGATTGCCTGCGCCATCCTCGGGGGGCGGATCATCGCACCTGTGGCCCAGAGCGTCCGGTTCATGGTGCAGTGGGAGCATGTGCGGGAGGGGCTGGAAATGGTGAACCGGCTCCTGGCCATGGAAACGGACCGCCGCCAGGATCAGGAAACCCTGTTCCCGGACTATCTGCCGGACCAGGTGGATCTTGAAGGGGTACGGTTTTCCTATCCCAACTCCCCCATTGTCAGCATTGATATCCCCACCCTATCTTTCAAGGCCGGCGACAGGGCCCTGATCCTGGGGCCCAACGGCTGCGGCAAATCCACTTTCCTGAAAATCCTGGCCGGGCTTTTCAAACCCTCCGAGGGCCAGGTCCGGCTCGGCCGCACCGACATCAGTGAGCTGGACATCCAGGTGATCAACCAGCGGGTGGGGTACCTGCCCCAGGATGTCCACCTGTTCAAGGGCACCCTGAAAACCAACATGGCCTTGAGCGGCGGGGTGCCGGACGCCCTGGTCGTGGAAGTGGCGCAACTGCTGGGCATCGACCGGGTGGCGGCTGAAAACCCCAGGAGCATGGACCTGGAAATCTTTGAAGGGGGCAGCGGACTTTCCGGGGGCCAGAAACAGCTTGTGGCCCTGTCCCGGATTTTCATGGCCCGGCCCCGGGTATGGCTTCTGGACGAACCCAGTGCCTTCCTGGACCTGGAATCGGAAAACCAGGTGATGAACGCCCTGAAACAATGGGTCCGGCCCACGGATATCGTCATTATCGCCACCCACAGGCCCCGGCTCTCCAACATGGCCAACCGGGTTCTGGTTATGCGGCGGGGGCGCATCGTGGCGGACGGGAAGCCGGATGAGGTCATTCGTATCCCCGGGTTCCGGCAGCAGGCAAACCTTCCAGTGGACAGGAGCTAAAGTTTACACCATGAACGGACAATCCATTTCCACACCTCCCATTTCCATAATCCGCCGGATCCGCTATTCCATGGTCCTGTGGGTGCTGATCCTCGGATTTACCGCAGCGGTTGCCTGGGCCTGTTATTTCCAGGTGGACCAGACCATCCGGGGGGTGGGAACGGTCATCGCCAGCAGCCGAGTCCAGGTGATCCAGGCCGTGGACGGCGGTGTGCTCAAGGATCTGAACGTCAAGGAGGGAGACCGGGTGGCCAAAGGCGAAATCCTGGCCCTGTTTGACCAGACCCGGTTCGCCGCCAGCGTAGAAGAACTGGACGCCCGGCTGGCGGCCCTTCATGCCCAGGCATCCCGTCTCCGGGCGGAAATCACCGGGGCCGGGACCATTCAATTCCCAAAACATGTGGCCAGGTTCCCGGAACTGGTTGCCGTGCAAAGGGCCCTGTTCAAACAGCGTTGCCAGGGGTTTCGTGCGGACATGGAAAACCTGGAAACTACGGTTCGTCTGGCCCGTGAGGAAAGTAAACTGGTGAACAACCTGGCCCGCACCGGGGATGCCAGCCGCTCGGAAGTCATCCGTGCCGAACAGCTGCTCAACAATGCCCAGGGAGACCTGATCAACCGGAAAAACAAATATTACCAGGACATTCAACTGGAATTGTCCCAAGTGGAAGACCACATTGGCCAGGATGAGCAGATCCGGACCCAGCGGGCCCAGCAGTTGCGGGACAGCATCATACGGGCCCCGGTTCCCGGCATTGTCAAGAACGTCCGCATCACCACACTGGGCGGTGTGCTGCGGCCCGGCGAAGAATTGATGCAGATCGTGCCCGTGGATGACCAGTTGATCGTGGAGGCCAAAATCCGGCCGGCCGATATCGCGGATATCTGTCCCGGCCTGTCCTCCAGTCTCCGGTTTGACGCGTTTGATTCCACCATTTTCGGTTCAGTGGAAGGCACGGTGAAATACGTGAGCGCCGATACCCTGAAGGAAGCAACCGCTTATGGGGAACAGACCTACTACCGGGTCCACCTGGCAACCCCGGAAAATCCGGTTCCCACCCGGACCGGCAAGACCCTTGATATTTTGCAGGGCATGACAGCCCAGGTGGATATCCGCACCGGGCGGCGGACCGTTCTGGATATCCTGCTGAAACCGCTGCGCAAAACCCTTGCGGAATCTTTCCGGGAAAAATGATATTTCCTGCTAATATGCTGCTCTTAAAAATTCCCGAACAGGCCCGCCAGCTTTTTCTAGTTCATCCAATTCTTTTTCCATTGCTTTTAAAGCCTCTCTATCAGGCGGTGCAAAGTAACCGCCGAAAAATACCCTGTCTTTCATATTTTTAGCGTGGATCCAGGCATGAAGCTGTGATTCCGGCATATGGGTAACAGTTCCATAGAAATGAGCTATGGGATAAGCGCCATAAACAAAAATATAACGTGTTCCAGGCGCTTTCCGGGCAGTACCCCTGTGCCATATTCTTTGGTCAAGCAGCACAGCATCCTGTTTACGACAGTGAATTGCTTCAACCGGAAGCTTTTTATCGTCATTATCCGGAATTACTGCAACATCTGCATATGAATTTTTATCAACCGGATATATTGAAAGATCTCTATGTGTTCCTGGTATAGTAAGGGTTGGCCCGTGTTCATCAGTCATATCTTCAAAATAAAAAGCTAAAAACACAGTTGACGGATAATAATATTCTTTTCCCGGCATTCCCTCAGGACTATGATCCTTATGCCACTCAGGAATATAGCTTGTGTCACCGTCCTTTTGGATAATAATTATTGTTGTATTCAAACATGGATAAGGTTTTGAGTTTAAATGAGATAACGTATACGGAAGTACCTGCCTGGCGCGTGGTGTATAAGCACAGTGAATATAATGGGGTGAATTATGCGGTATTGTGTTTTTCAGACCATCAAATATCATTATTTCCTCAAGCTGTTTCACAAAAGGATCCACTGTTTCTCTTTTGAAAACATCCGGTAAAATCACATATCCTTTTTCCTGAAACTGCGTAACCATCTTTTCTATTTCTTCTTTACTGTATAACTCTTCCACAAATTCTATCGCAGGCTTATCCATAAGACCTCCTTTTTAAAATAATTCGTATTATTCGACGGGCTTAAAAATTCAAGCATATTTATGAGGGTATTCCCCTAGGAAAACAGTTTTTTCTATTGACATATCTGTAATCAATATGTAGCGTATCTGCATAAAAATATCAAACCATAAGCTTAATCACAATATTGCTTTTAATTCATAGGCATTTAATAGTATAGGGATTTCCATTTTGGGAACAATAATGCCCACCCGGAGAGCTTTAAATTCTTATCTTCTCTGTTAAGATAAAAAATACTCTTTTTGTAACCTTAATTCTTTTATAAAATTTTTAGAAAGGAGGATACCAGCTTGCTTGAAAAATTTGGCAAAGCCGCTTTTGATTTACTTGAAAAACTGAACAAAGCCTCTTTTGATCCTTATTTAAATGACAGCTTTGAAATTGATTTAGAAAATTCAAAAGTTGTAAATGCAAAATTAATAGAAGTCCAAGACACGAGTTCAGGCGTTGTTGAAAGTTTTTCGCTTATTTTTCAGGCTCCTGCAACAGCTCCTTTTTATCAAGGAACTTACAAAATCAAACATGAGAAAATGGGAGAATTTCCGGTTTTTATGGTACCTGTCGGCCCAAGACGCGGCATGCTGGAATACCAAGTAATTTTCAGTCGCTTAAAAACAAAAAACATTTGAACAATCCCTGAATCTCAAAACCAAAGTAAAAATCAGATCTACATAATGGTCGTTTTACAGCTTTTAAATATTAACCAAATAACAATAAGGAGAAATTATGTCAGATCCATATTATGGTGAAATTAAAATGATAGGCTTTTACTATCCTCCGCTTAATTATGCTTTTTGTAATGGCCAAACCATGACGATTCAAGAACATGCGGCGCTTTATTCACTGTTGGGCGTCAAATATGGCGGTGATGGAAAAGTTAGTTTTAATCTGCCGGATCTTCGGGGACGGGTGCCAATACATTCTGCAAACGGCGAGCCAGGACCTAATTTATCTAAATATATGCCTGGAGAAAAAGGCGGATTGGAGTATGCAAACCTGACCGTGGACCAAATTCCTGTGCATAGTCATACGGCGACGGTAGATGGTGGTAGTGTTAAAGTGCATTGTTCTGGTGATCAAGGCGATACGAATGTGGCGGAAGGAAATTTCTGGGCACAAGGAGGGCCGGACGGTAAGGGTTACAAGGTATATAATGAGGCGGCTGATACTCGAATGAATGCCAATGCTGTTACAATTGACGGGCTTTCTGTTGAAATAGGCGACACCGGCGGGACTAAGCCATATTTAAGGCTGCAGCCTTATTTAGCTATTAATTTTATCATTGCACTGAAAGGGACTTATCCGCCAAGAAATTAAATCCGAATGGCAAAAATAAATCATTTCTTAAATATTAACCAAGTAATAATAAGGAAAAATTATGTCAGATCCATATTATGGTGAAATTAAAATGATAGGCTTTTATTATGCCCCGCTTCATTATGCCTTTTGTAATGGACAAACCATGCCTATGGAAGAAAATATGGCTCTTTATTCACTGATAGGCACCTTATATGGCGGTGATGGAAAAGTTAGTTTTAATCTGCCGGATCTTCGGGGGCGGGTGCCAATACATTCTGCGAACGGCGACCCGGGTCCTAATTTATATGCATATGATCTTGGGGAAAAAGGCGGATCAGAGTCTGCAAACCTGATCATAGACCAAATTCCTGAGCATAGTCATACGGCAACGGTAACAGGCGGTAGTGTTAAAGTGAATTGTTCTGGTGATCAAGGCACTACGAACGTGGCAGTAGGAAATTTCTGGGCACAAGGAGGGCCGGACGGTAAGGGTTACAA
>NZ_JBFXHE010000085.1:0-13123 GCF_050177295.1 Desulfobacter sp. | reverse complement strand
TGATTTGGAAACAGCCTGTCATAAGATGAAAATGAAATATTGTGCCGTTTATTCATCGCATAGGTCAGAAGTGCCGTTCCAAATTTTCGCGCAAGAGCCGCAGGGATTTTATCCTCAAAAAAAAACCAGGCATGACAGCCATTACCGGATTGTGACCGCTCCATGACTATTGGAATGTCAAATTGCAAGCACGTATCCCGTATTACCGAAATATCTTTCTGCCAGCCGTCCTTATCAAAATCAATGGCTAAAAAATGGCAGGTCTCATCAAGGGCCATTGGATATATTCCAATGATCATTTCGCCTCTGAGATGTTTTTCAACAGCAGCGTCATCTAAAGGGAAATATTTTTGTTGATTACAACTGGCGCACTTCATTCTTGGCTTGTTACAAATACCAGGAGTCCATTCATTCATGCAATGGGGGCTATACCCTGAAAATCCCTTTTTATTCTGCCACTTTTTTGCGTACACATCTTTTCGTCCTTTGAACAATGACATGAACAGGGAAATTTTTTCATTAATGGGAGAATATTGATCAACAGTGCTTTCACTACAGATTTCAGTATTTGCTAAACTGTCAACAGCTTTCTGACCGACATGCACATCCTTTCCAGGATTTGATTTCGTTTTTTCAAGGGGTTCTGATTTAAGACTGGCAAAGGCATTCTGATGGGATTCTAATGCCTGAATTTTTGCTTTGAGGCTTTCATTCTCCTCAAGAAGGGCATTGTATTTCTTTTTCAGGTTATTGTATCTGTCATCTGTCATTCATTTCATTCGGTACACTATCGATTTCTTAAGGGTTCAGATTCCTGCCACATTTTTAATGTAATGGATTACGCCATCTATTTTATAATTTCAAGGCCAATAGCCATTGCCGGGCAATGATCGCTTTTATTGTCAGTTCCGCTTTTTTCTGATATTAAAAAAAAAAGCATTCTATCAGAGTCATTCAGAAAAATAACTATAGAATTTATATAAAAATAAAGAGATTAACACATGAAGTACTCACAGGCAAAACAGGGAAGAATCTACATTATTCGTCTTGAAGACGGCGATATCATACACGAAGAAATTGAAAAATTTGCGAATAAAAAAGCAATAAAAGCGGCTGCGTTAACCATTATCGGAGGCGCTGATAAAAATAGTAATCTCATTGTCGGGCCAGAGCATGGACGGAAAGAATCAATTACGCCAATGGAACATATTCTCAATGACGTGAATGAAATAGTGGGAACAGGCACAATCTTTCCCAACGAGAAAGGGGAACCCAAATTACACATGCACATAGCTTGCGGAAGAGAAGATTCAACTATAACCGGATGTATCCGTAACGGTGTCAGGACATGGCATATATTAGAGGTTATTTTATTTGAATTAATTGAGACTGGTGCTGTACGTATGTTGGATCCAATTACAGGATTTGAATTGCTCAACCCATAATCTCTTTACCGTTCAGGTAAATTTTAGGGATAATACGGCTGTTTTTTTCCAGCATGGCAGAGACCCCGCAATAGGTTTCCATGGACAGGGACACGGCCCGTTTGATTTTTTTTGCATCTTTTTCATTGCCGGTGATGTGGTAAGATAAGATAATTTCCTTAGATCAGGCGCCGGGTTTTGTCAAATCAATGCTGATGGCGTAAGCCCCATCGTCAAGTTTGGCAGTCAGCGGATATTCGCTCTTTTCAAATACCTTGAGCATGGCCCGGTTGGAGGAGAGGACATCTGCGGTTATTTTTACGGCCCTGCGCTCCTTTGCCAGACGGGAAAGCATCTTAAACAGAAAAGAGGCAATGCCAATGCCCTGGTATGCCTCGTCCACAACAAAGGCGATATCCATGAACGGTTTGTCCGGATGCCTGGCTATCCTTGCCTCGGCAATGATGGTCTGGCTGCCGGGTTCGCCCACAAGGCCCACCACGGACAGCACTTCCCTGTAATCCACATTGACATAGGCCTGCATTTTGGCATGGGGCATGGCTTTGATGGGTGCAAAGTAACGGTAGTAAATGGCGTCATCGGAAAACCGGTAAAACA
The DNA here is from genome assembly GCF_050177295.1 of Desulfobacter sp. Lineage (NCBI taxonomy): Bacteria > Pseudomonadati > Thermodesulfobacteriota > Desulfobacteria > Desulfobacterales > Desulfobacteraceae > Desulfobacter > Desulfobacter sp. The sequence goes on along the minus strand of NZ_JBFXHE010000085.1, from coordinate 11,081 downwards.
GCCTGCGCATCTGCTCTTCATCCGACGGTTTGATGGCTCTGAATCGAACCTGCAGATCATCTTTGAACGTCTGAACCGTATCAATCTCCTTGGGATAAAAACGGGCGGAGTCGGCAATGAACATCTGGTCCGGGTAGAGCAGGTTCTCTTTTTTACCGCCCTCCACAAGGCCGGGACGGTCTTCGGGGTGGGCGATTTCGATCAGTGCCTGGGCGCGCTCCCGCAGGCTTCTGCCCCTGATGTGAGCCACCCCGTATTCCGTGACCACAAGGTCAATGCATTCCGGAAAACTGAGCTGGTCTGGAGCATCATCAAGAAACAGACGAATATTGGGCTCGCCGTTTTTGTTCCGGCTGGGAAGGGCCACAATATTGTACCCGCCCCTGGAGAGCTCCGCACCATTGAGGATATCGGCAATCTGACCCGGATCTGCAGAAATATTAGCGGACTTGGCGTAGATGGCCACTCGGCCGGAAAGGGCCACCCAACGAACCGGCAGGACCATGACGAATTTTTTGTTACGCCCGATCTGCAACGGGTTCAATATCTTGTCAATCCCCTGGAACTCCACCATGGGATTTTTGTCGAGCCATGCCATCAACTTTTGGGAGCCCAGGGCGTAGGTGGTCGAAGAGCGCCCCAGGAACATGCCCTTTTCCCGGTTAGTGACCGCCCCGCTTTCAACAAGCTCCATGAGCGCATCTGTGAAAAACGGGGTATGAATGCCCAGATGTTTTTTCTTTGTCAGGTGCCGGGCCAGGGCTTCATAAATGGGACCGTAGGTGAAGGCAATGCATGATCTGTCATCAATCACCGAGGCCGCATTTTCGGCGATTTTGTTAAACACCCGGTTTACGGGGTATCTTGGAACATAAAAGGGCGGGACCCGGGCCTGGATACGCATGTCGAATTCGTCAATATGGACAAAGGTGTCTCCAAGCGTAAAGGGAATGTCTTCATTAATCTCAGCCACCACAAAACTGGCCTGCGTCATCACCTGCCTGGCCACATCCACACCCAGGCCGAAGCTGCAATAGCCGCTGTCATTGGGCGGGGTGATCTGGAGAAACGCGACATCAATGGGTATCAGGCCGTCCCTCATGAGCAAAGGGATTTTGGAAAAACGCGCCGGAATCAGGTCCACCCGACCGGCGGTGATGGCCTGGGCCGACACCCACCCGGAAAAAAAGGTTTTCAGACGATACCGGTGGGATTCCAGCGCGTTGTAGGACACGGCGTCTCCAAAACTGACCAGCTGGATCAGGGTCAGATCCTCCAGATTATAGCCCTGGGCGCTCATGAGTGCATTCACAAGGGTTCTGGGTTCGGCGGTTCCCGTACCGATAAAGATGTGCATGCCCGGCGCAATTTTGGACAGCACCGTGTCCGTGGATACACAACGTGTTTTCCAGGTAGGTCTTTTTTTCCTGAACATGACGGCGTTATTGTTTCAGTTTTTTAATATTATCCCGTGCAAATTCAATGGTTGGGTCTATGTTTAAAGCCATTTCATAGAATTTGACGGCAAGCACGGGCTCTTTAAGTTCCCGGTAACAGGATCCCATATTGGCATAATTGATGGCCTGGCTTGGGTCCAGATCCAGGGCTTTTTCAAAATAGGTAATGGCGGTTTTAAAATCCTTTTTCATAAAACAGCAGGCTCCGGCTGTGTTCAGAATGTCGGGGCGCTGGGGATCGGCATCAAGACCGGTTCGGCATGTCTCAAGTGCTTGATCCAACAGCCCCAAATCCTTTTGGGCCGCAGCCATATGGGAACAGATATCAGGCAGGTTGCGCCGGGCAGGGTCACGGTCAAGGGCGGCCTGGAACTGTGTTACGGCATCGGCTCCCTCTTCCAGGGCGCTGAGCATCAATCCTTTGTAAAAACCGGTGTAATATTTTCCCGGGAGAAGTGCTTCCAGTTCATTGAGCTGGTCAATGGCCATTATGGGATGCAAATTTTCCGTAATGAGCCGGGCGGCAAACATGCCCACACTGGCCTCATCGGCCCGTTCCCTGAAATGGGCCCCTGGCATGATGGTGTAATAAGCCGGGATATCAAGGCCGGGATGGGTGGTGCAAATGGAGAGCAGATGAAAGCCTCTATCCGCCAGAATCCGGATCAGGCTCTCCACTTCGACTTTCATATTGTCGGCGGACAGATCCGGCAGGTCTGCTGCATCCACCATGGTTTCCGGATGGGTGATATATTGAGCAGCGTTGATATCCGTAAATTTAGGCAACCCGGATGCCACGTAATTGGACCCGGTGTTAAAGTCCCCGGCAAGCTGAGCCACTTCGGTCAGGGCCCGGCCCATGGCCTTTTCCGGGGACGGGGCCGTGCCCGCAGTCCATACGATCTCGCTTGTATCCGGAAACGTGGCCGGATCCCAGGCCAGCACAGCTATGGTGGGAATGCCCGTATCAAGGGAGAGATCACTTGCATAGACCCTGATGCCCTGGGTGTCATATTTGGCAAGAAGTTCCCGCACAAGGGGATCTTTAAAGGAGTCCAGACGGATGCCGGGCACCTTTAATTTTTCCCGGGATACCCGGGAGCAGACATGACGCTCCACAAGCTCACAAATGCCCTGGATCAGCGCTTCTTCCGTGCAGTTGCCCGCACTGGGGCCGTTAAACTCATTGATCATATAAAACCAGTTAAAGGGGATATTCACCTCTTTTTTATCGGTGAGATCATAGCCCCTGGTCCATTGCAGGGGCAGAGAATCAAATATGGGTTTGACTTTTAATGCTTCGGCCCCATCGTCATGGACAGACTGGGTGATCAGTCCATAATCCAGGGCCGTTTCCCCAAGCTGACCAGGCGTGGCATGGATAAAGTTTTTTTCATCTTCGGCAAAGGAGAAAAAGCTGAACCGCTCCACCAGTTCCATGACAGCGCTTGCCTCGGACTGTTCCGGGGTTCCGCCTTTGCCCATCTGTTTATTGGTGCCGGTCACCTGTCTTGCATCCGCACCACACTCGCTGTAAAATACCGGAATATCCAGGCGGCCGTTGTCGATGCGCCGGGTCCGGCTCAGAATATCAAGCTCCAGAGTGGCTGCCTTTTCCCGGAACCGCCGGACTGTGTCGGAAGGAGAAATAATTTTATCCTGGTCAAAGGTATAATTTTTCGGGGCGTCTTGGAGTATTATTTTATAACCCATGGGGTTCAAAGCCTTTCACATTTATTTAGTAATCAATTCCATGAACTTAAGATTGGCCCGGGGAAAAGGAAACTGGTGAAGCTGACCTATCCTGACCCATTTATGGTCAATGGGACCGTTGAGAATCACCGGGCCGGAGATATAATCGCAGAAGAACACATCCATTTCAATTTTAAAGTGGGTATAGGTGTGAAAAACCCGGGTTAAAAATTGCGGATTTCCGGTCTCAATGCCGGTTTCTTCCCGGATCTCACGGATGCAGGCCTGTTCAGGGGATTCTTGGGGATCCACCTTGCCGCCGGGAAATTCCCATAATCCGCCCAAAAGCCCGTCAAGTTTTCTTCTGGTGATCAGGACATTTCCGTTTTTCCTGACAATGCCTGCGGCAATATGAACCGTGGGCACCTTTTTTTTCTCCATGCGCCGGGGGAAAAGAGCGGTTACCTGCTTTTCACAGGCCAGGCATTCCCGGGCCAGGGGACATGCGCCGCAATCCGGTGCTTTGGGGGTGCAGACCAGGGCGCCAAGCTCCATGACAGCCTGGTTGTATGTGCCCGGGTCCTTTTCATACAAAAGCCTTGCGGCAATGGCCTTATATGTTTTATGGGCAGCGCTGTGGTTCACAGGTGTGTCAATGCATAAAAGCCTTGCCAGAACCCGCTTGACATTTCCGTCCACCACGGCATGGGGCTTTGCCCCGGCAATGGAGAGCACAGCCGAGGCAATATAGTCCCCTACACCCGGAAGATTTTTAACCCCCTCATAATCATCCGGAATAATGCCGCCCATATCACGAACCACAATACCGGCAGCCTTGTGGAGATTCCTGGCCCTGGCATAATATCCAAGGCCCTCCCAGGCCTTAAGCACGGTTTCAAGGTCTGCGGCGGCAAGGGCCTTAAGATCAGGCCAGGTTTCCATGAACTTGAGATAATATGGGATCACGGTTTTGACCTGGGTCTGCTGGAGCATGACCTCGCTGACCCATACCCGGTACACGGAGCTGTCCCTGCGCCAGGGAAGCTGTCGGAAATTGTCCCGGTACCAGGCCATTAGGGCGGTTTGAACGATTTTTGTTTTTTCAGGTTCCAGGTTCATCACCGCTTCCTTTCACCGGTTTTGTTCAAACACTATTTTATTTTGCCTGGTTTCCAGTTTCGCACCAAATTAATAAATGTTCTGGTGGCCGTTCCCGAAGGCCCCTTGGGGATATAAGCCTTTTTGGTAAACTCCCAGGCCGTGCCTGCAATGTCCAGATGTGCCCAGGGGGTTTTACCCACAAATTTTGACAGATAAGCTGCTGCGGTTATGGTGCCGGCTGGTTTTCCCCCGGTGTTTTTAATGTCCGCCACATCGGATTCGATCTGTTTTTCATAGTTTTTATTCAGGGGCAGACGCCAGACAGGTTCTCCGGCCAGACTTCCGGCAGCCTCAACCGCCTTGGCCAGGGCGTTATTATTGGACACAAGCCCGGTATAATGATGACCAAGGCCAATGATGACCGCGCCTGTCAGGGTCGCCGCGTCAAGCACGCAGGCGGGCTTGAAATGTTCAATGCCCCAGGCCAGGGCATCGGCCAGGATAAGGCGGCCTTCGGCATCGGTGTTGACCACTTCACTTATCACCCCGTTGTAATGGCTGATAATGTCGCCGGGGTGAAGGGCCCTGGACCCGGACATATTATCCGTGGCAGGAACAATGGCCACAACACCCACATCCGGCTTTTCCAGGGCCACGGCCTGCATGGCGCACATGACCGCCGCACCGCCGCACATGTCATATTTCATCTCCTCCATACCCGCAGACGGCTTGATGCTGATGCCACCGGAATCAAAGGTCAGCCCCTTGCCCACAAGAAGGATGGTTTCGGTTCTGTTTTCCGGCAAATATTCAAGGACCACCATGCGTGCCGGCACATAGGAGCCCTGGTTGACGGCAAGTATCCCCCCCATGCCCATCTGTTCCATCTCTTTTTTTTCCAGACACCGGTACCCCAGCCCCGTTTCCGCAGCAAGCTGTTTGGCATATGCCGCAAAATCAGCAGCGGTCCAGTGATTGCCCGGCTCATTGGCCATATCCCGTGCCGTACAGGCGGCAAAGGCCGAATTTTTTGCCTTTTCAACGCCCTGGTGCACGATTTTAAGATTATCTTTGCATACAAATTTTATTTCACCAAGCCCGGGATAATCGGTTTTCTTCCTGGTGCTTTCCTTATATTTTTCAAAGCGGTAATCGCCAAGGATGACGCCTTCGGCCAGGGCTCCCGCAGACATTTCCGGATCAGCCAGGGCCGGGGAAAGATGTTTTAGGGGGGGCAGGCAGACCACCACATCCTTAGCCTTAACCGATGCACACACCTTGGCAACCTGTCCGCCGGCCTCCCGGAGCATGTCCAGGGCGGCTCCTTTATCCTTTTCCTTATTCACAGGGCCTGTACCTAAAACCAGAACCCGGTCAGCAGCAATCTTTGACCGGGCCGGCGGGTAAAACAATATCTGTTCTGCGGCCTTGCCGGAGAAATCCTTCAACTCAAACGCCTTTTTAACCTGGGGCTGTACAGCAGCATCGCAGGCAGGCATTTTGCCCTTTGCCTCCACGGCAAAATGAACCAGAAGATCGGTTTTAATTGTTTCAGCAGCTTTGGTGATGGTGGAGATGCGGTCTTTATTCATGGAGACACCTTTTTTTTACCAGTTGTTTGAAAACCAATTATTTCAAAATTATTGGAATTTACCACAAAACCCGGACCAGGTAAAAAGCGTTTTTCTGCCAAAAGTCGGCACCGGTGAGGAGCTGTTCATCCGCATGGCGAATTTTATGGCAAATTTTCCACTGACTCGATATAATTAAGCTTATCCAAATCTGCAAGGCGCTTGGTGGAAAAAAATATGACAACCGTCCAGACCCTGGTCAGGGAAATAAAAAATCTTAAACCTATACCGGCAGTGATCCACCCCCTGCTGGATGCGCTCAACAGCCCCAATGCCGGCATGGATGAAGTGGCAAAGATTATCCAGTATGACCCGGCCATCACTGCCGCGGTCCTGAGAACAGCCAATTCGGCGTTTTTCGGATTAAAACATCCCGTGGAATCCATCAAAGATGCCGCCGCCCTCCTGGGCATGGACCAGATCATCAACCTGGTGCTGCTTAAATCCGGTGCAGAAATATTCAACACACGACCGGACGTACATGGCCAAAGCCATGGGGCCATCTGGAAATATTCAGTATCTTCAGCCCTGATTGCCAGACAAATCGCTGATGAACTTAATATGCCGGGCTCAGCCGGTATTTTTACAGCAGCCTTGCTCAAAGATATGGGAAAGACCGTTCTGGACAGATTTGTTGATAATGCCAATGAAAAAATCTGTGGCCTGATGACAGATAAGGCGCTTAGCGCCATGGCAGCAGAAAAAGAGGTGATCGGTGTAGACCATGCCGAACTTGGGGCAATGATCGCCAAAATGTGGAAGTTCTCCCCCAATATGGTTAAGACCATTCGCTGCCACCATATCAGCGACATCAAAACAATGCAGGATTTGAATATCGCCGTGGTCTACCTGGCGGACTGCATCTGCATGATGATGGGTATGGACATTGGAACGGACGGAACAGACGAAGCGGACGGCTTGAGCGGCAGGTTCCATAAACAGGTATTAAAACGCACCGGATTTCGGGTGGACGATATGACCCGGATTATTTCAGAATTTCCCTTTAAAATAAGAGAAGTGGAATCTCTGTTAAAGGTGGTCTGACCGTTACAGACGTCACGATTCATTCCGAAGGTCAGGCAGGATGATTTTAAACGTGGCGCCCTTCCCGGGTGTACTTTCCACGTCTATATTCCCCCCCAAAGAAGAAACCAGGTTATGGCATAAAGAGAGCCCAATGCCTGTGCCCTGGTCCGAGGACTTGGTTGAAAAAAAAGGGTCAAATGCCCTGGATATAGTTTCCTTGTCCATTCCGCAGCCGTTGTCGCTGACCTGGATAATAAGCCTGGGTTTTGGAAAATTTCTATATTCCACACTGAGGCAAACATGGGAGTCCGGTTTATCACAGGCCTGGGCCGCATTGATCAGAAGGTTAATCACGGCAATTTCCAGCACCTCCGGTTCGGTGTAAACCTTGGGCAGGTCATCGGGAATCCTGACTTCAAAATGGCGGACCAGCTTTTTCATCTTGGCATCGGAGATATCAATACATCCCCGGATTAATGCTTTAATATCGGATTTTTGATATTCCACGTTCCGCTTTATATGAACAAAGGATCTGAAATTCGAGACAATCTTGTTGATGCGGGCAGATCCGTTTTCAATATTGTTAATCAGTTTGACCACATCTTTTTTAAATTCCTCATAAGGCATGCCGCAAAGTTCAAGCCCCTTGTTTTCCAGCGCATATTGGTCTGAAATGGAAAACAGCCCCCCAAGGTATTCCCGGAGAATGGGAATATTAAATGAGATCAAACTATTGGGATTATTAATCTCATGGGCCACACCCGAGGCCATGAATCCCAGGGACGCCAGTTTTTCATTCCGGATAACCTGGCGCTCCATGGCTTTGCTTTCGGTGATATCCTGGATAATCCCCCGGATCTCCTGGGGATTCTTGTTCGGGTTGTACAAGGTGGTGACGATCACCCGGATCTCCCGGATAGTGCCTTTGGGCGTGACAATCCGATATTCCCGGTCAAAGGGAGCAAAGTATTTTTTGAAAAGGTTAATGTCTTTTTCAAACCGGTCCAGATCCCTTGAATGCATATGATCTTTCATAAAGGAGAAGTCCACAGGCACCTGGGCCGGTTCATAGCCGAACAGCCTGAAAAAGCCGTCGGAGCAATCCATCTCAAAGTCAGGGGGAAAGGCAAAAAAACTGCCCACCGCAGCAATGGCCTGAACCGCTTTAAGATGTTTTTCCTTTCTTAGCAGGTCGTCCCGTGCTTTGAGCTTTTCCTTAATTTCGTTTTTAAGGTCCTGGTTGGCCGCCTCCAGTTGGGCGGTTCTTTTGGCAATTCTGAATTCAAGGTCGTCAAGGGCTTGTTCAAGGATCTGGCAGGCTGTTTGATCATCCCCGGCATCGGTAATGCTGACCTTTTTTTCCCCTGGAAAACGTTTTGAAAGGACCATGGTCAGTTCACACCGTAGGCGTGGAGTTTCCGCCTCAGGGTATTTAACCCGATATCCAGCAGGGCAGCGGATCTGGATTTGTTTTTTCCGGTCAGCTCGTAAATGCTGAGAATATATTTTTTCTCGACACTCCTTAACGTTTCGGGCGGCTCTGACGCCCCGGGGGGCAGAACACAAGCCCTGGGTATGTTTTTCCGGAACTGGTCCGGGAGGTGTTTCGTGCTGATCTCCTTTTCACGGCATAGGTTGGCAGCACTGAGAACAATGGATTTAAGTTCCCGGATATTGCCCGGAAAATCATAGGCCTTTAGCCGGGCCATGGCTTCGGGGTGAAAATTTAAATCCCTGCCCTTATTTGTTGCTGGTTTTAAAAAATATCCTGCCAGCAGGGGGATGTCTTCTTTGCGATGCCTTAAAGGCGGCAAATGGAGCCAGGCCCCTTTGAGCCGGTAATAAAGATCGCTGCGAAAGGTATGGTCCCGGATCTGTGCCTCAATATCTTCGTTGGTGGCGGCAATAAAGCGCAGATCCGTTTTCACGGGACGGTCTTTGCCGATGGGGATATGCTCTCCCTCCTGGAGAACCCTGAGCAGTTTTCCCTGGAGTTCCAGGGAAAGAGAGCCGATTTCATCCAAAAACAGGCTGCCCCTGTCTGTCGAACAAAGATATCCGTCCCGGCTGGCCTGGGCTCCGGTAAAGGCCCCTTTGGTGTGTCCGAAAAATTCGGCATCAAAAAGGGTGGCGGATATGGCAGCCATGTTGATGGCTGAAAAGGGACTGCCGCACCTTGGGCTTGCATTGTGGATCGCCCTGGCTAAAAGCTCCTTTCCGGTGCCGCTTTCCCCTGTGATCAGGATGGGTACATCGCTTTTTGCATGAAGTTCGGCTTCCCTTAGGACCCGGATAAGTGATGCGGACTGGGTTATAATTTCTGAAAAAGCGTCCGGGTTATCAAGATTACTTAGGGACTGGGATTTTCTGATATCCAGAATTTCAAGCAGACTTTGCCGTTCCAGTGCCCTGGAAAGGCTTACGAAAAGGTCATTCCTGGAAATGGGCTTGACCAGATAGTCATAGGCCCCTTTCCGGATACAGTCCATGGCCATGGACGCTTCGTTCAGGGCCGTGACCATGATGCATTCGGTTTGGGGGCTTGCAGATTTGATCTTTCCCAGCAATGTAATACCGTCCATCCCGGGCATAGTGATATCAATGAGTGCTGCATCAAAATTTTCACCATTTTCGAAACGCTGAAGCGCCAGGGCTGGGTCGTTCTCAAGTTCCACCTTTTGGTAACCGGACAGAACCAGCCCTCTTTTCATGGTTTCTAAAAAATCTTTTTCATCATCAATAACAATTATCCGTTTTAGCATTTCCCAGAATTCCGATCAAAAAAGGTCCGGTGTTTGGAAATATAAATAAACATAGTGATGATTTCAATGGATTTGTATGAACGCATTGTTTATTGCGGGCTGAACCAAGGTGAAAAACCAGGTCAGCCCATGGCCGTTATTCGGGCAGAAGACGGTCAATGTCCAGTATGATAATAAACTCATCTTTGGTCTGCCCCACCGCTCTAATAAATCTTTTGGGAATGTTGAGCCCCATGTCCGGCGGCGCCAGAATCAAGTCGTTGTCAAGGGAAAGAACCTGATCCACAGCGTCAACCCTGACGCCCAGCCAGCAGGTCTCTTCTCCCTGGCCGGTCTCCACAATGGCAATGCTGGTATCAACGCTTTGGGCGGTCTGATCAATGCCGAAACGCAGACAAAGGTCCATGACCGGCACCACCTCACCTCTCAGGTTGATGGCACCCAGCATATATCCGGGCATCCTTGGCACCTGGGTAATGGGAACCGGATCAATGAGCTCTTTGACTTTCTTGATATCAAAGGCAAATATGACCTGGTCCAGCCGTACGGTTAAAAACTGAAACTGTTCCGTTCTATTGGGTGACATGGCGTTCTCCTTTATGCATAGGACTCAAATGCCTGGTCCAGGGCGGCTCCGGACTCAAACCCGGGCTCTCCCAGGTCAAGGTCGATCCCCCGGGGGCTCTCCCGGCGCTCGGGAATCCTTGCTTCAAACCGTTCTTCAATAATTTCAGGTTGCTTTTCCGTTTTTGGCCTTTCCTTCCGGTCTATGGAAAAGAGACGGATGGCACTAAGCAGGTGTTCAGCCTGGGAGGCCAGGGACTGGGAAGTACTGGCCATCTCTTCCGAGGCAGAAGCATTCTGCTGGATCACCTGGTCCAACTGGGTCAAAGCCTGGTTGATCTGTTCGGCCCCGGCGCTCTGTTCTACGGATGATGCATTGATCTCCTGGACCAGTTCCGAGGTTTTCCGAACAGCGGGGACGATTTTATCCAGCATCTTGCCGGCGGTTTCTGCGATGGAGACACTGGATATGGAAAGCGTGGCGATCTCGGCTGCGGCAGCCTGGCTTCTCTCGGCAAGCTTTCTGACCGCATCTGCCACCACGGCAAAGCCCTTGCCGTGTTCCCCGGCCCTTGCCGCTTCTATGGCCGCATTCAGGGCCAGCATATTGGTCTGGCGGGAGATTTCTTCAATAATGGAAATCTTGTCTGCAATATCTTTCATGGCCCCAAGGGTCTGATTTACGGATGCTCCGCCCTGGGCCGCATCCGAGGCAGCCTGGGAAGCCAGTTTCTCGGTGAGCTGGGAATTTTCTGCGGTTTGGCGGATATTGGCGCTCATTTGCTCCATGGAGGAGGCAACCTCTTCCGCGGAAGCTGCCTGCTCGGAGGCGCCGACGGAGAGCTGCT
>NZ_JBFXHE010000084.1:0-13313 GCF_050177295.1 Desulfobacter sp. | reverse complement strand
CCTACCGTATGGGGTATATTGACCAGGATCAGGTTCTGGCCATGGCCGAGCACTACAGCAAAACCGATTACGGAACCTATCTGAAGAACCTGTTCCGAAACCATCAAACCAGTTGAATAGGAAGGTAATAGCGATGTCTGCAGAAAAAAAAGCGACCCTGCTTTCGGCCGGGGGGGGGGCATGAAGGTGCTGATCGTGGGGAGCAACGGCCAGCTGGGCTGGGAGCTTCAGAGAACAATTCCCCAGGGCATTGACATTTCTGCCGTGGATATGCCGCAGATTGATATCACAAACCCGGAATCCATTGCCGGGGTGATGGACAGGGCGATCCCGGACTGGGTGATTAACTGCGCGGCCTATACCAACGTGGACGGGGCCGAGTCTGACCGGGACGCGGCCCATGCCATCAACTGCGAGGGTGCCGGGAATCTGGCACGGGCCGTGTCCCGGGCCGGAGCGCGACTGGTCCACATTTCCACGGATTTTATATTCAGCGGGGAAGGAAGCCGGCCGTACCGGCCAGAAGATGTCCCTGCCCCCCAGTCGGTTTACGGCCGGACAAAACTGGACGGGGAAAAGGCTGTGAAACAGGTTCTGGAGGAAGATACACTGATCATCCGTACTGCCTGGCTCTACTCATCCCACGGCAATAATTTCGTCCACACCATGATCCGGCTGATGAAGGAGAAACCCGCCCTGACCGTTATCGACGATCAAATCGGCACCCCCTGCTGGGCCAGGGGACTGGCTGAAGCCGTCTGGGCGTCTGTGGAGAAGCGTCTGGCCGGTATTTTCCACTGGACCGATGCTGGTGCGGCCTCCTGGTATGACTTTGCCGTGGCCATCCAGGAAGAAGCACTGGCCGCAGGACTGCTGAAGAAAAAAATTCCGGTTGCCCCCATTCCCACCCGGGCCTATCCCACCCCTGCCAGGCGCCCGGCCTACAGCGTACTGGATAAAACCGGCACCTGGGAAGCCACAGGGCTTTCACCCTGTCACTGGCGGAAACAGCTGCGGATCATGATCGGAGAGATCAACCGGTAGCAGGCCTAGGATTTGGACCTTAGAACGCGGACTGGAAATGAAGTTAATCGTTTCAAGAAACCTGTATATCATCCTGGCGGCAGACACCCTCTTGCTCTGCCTCTCATTTTTCGGGGCCCATCTCATCCGCTTCGATTTTTCCATCCCCGGCCATATCGGGGCCCATCTCTGGCAGCTCGCCCCCTGGATTATCGGGATCAAGCTGGTCTGTTTTTATTTTTTTAATCTTTACCGGGGTATGTGGCGGTACACAGGGCTCAGCGACCTGTTTAACGTGGTTAAGGCCATGACCCTGGCCATGGTGATCACGATTGCATTGATTCTATACATAAACAGATTTCAAGGGGTATCCCGTTCCGTGCTGGTTATAGACTGGTGTTTTTCTATCTTTCTTGTCGGGATGCTCAGAATTGTCACCAGGGTTGTATTTGAACAGTTCACTGAAGAGATTGGTTTTGCCGAGGTGGGGCAGGCCCTGGCCGGAATTTTCAGGAAAAGATCCGGCGGGACCAAGGGCGTGCTCATCATCGGTGCCGGGGACTGCGGTGAGAAAATCTGCCGGGAAATCAGGGAAGATGCCTCACTGAAATTCCATGTGGAGGGATTCCTGGATGACGATACCAGGAAGACAGGCCGCAAAATTCACGGCATACCGGTGCTGGGCAATATTGAAAAATTAGTCCTCATTGCCCAGGCCAAAGCCGTGGATGAAATCATTATTGCCATACCAAGCCTTATACCCGAACGGATGCGTCAGATCGTAGGGCTTTGCAGGGAGTCAGGCATTCCATTCAAAACCGTTCCCTCCATGGCTGAGCTGATCAATGGCCGGGTCAGCATCAATGCGGTCAGGGATGTGGAATACCGGGATCTTCTGGGGCGCAAGCCTGTGGAACTGGATACCGAGCGGATCGGCCGTTACCTTGGCGGAAAATGCGTGATGGTGACCGGTGCCGGAGGCTCCATTGGTCAGGGGCTTTGCAGACAGGTCTGCCGGTATGCCCCGGAAACCCTTTTGCTTCTTGAACGGGCGGAAAGTCCCCTGTATGAAATAGAGCTGGAACTGAAAAAGGATTTCCCGGAGATCGGGATTGTCCCTCTTCTGGCCGACATCCAGGATACGGTCGAGCTTGATCTCATTTTCCGGGCCCACAGTCCTGAGATCATTTTCCATGCCGCAGCCTACAAACATGTCCCCATGCTGGAGGCCCATCCCTGGAAAGCTGTGACCAACAACATTGTAGGAACGGAAAATATGGTGCGCATGGCCCACAAGTTCAACTGCCGCCGCTTTGTCTTTGTGTCAACGGATAAGGCGGTCAACCCGGCCAATGTCATGGGTGCCAGCAAGCGTATCGCAGAAATCATCGTTCAGAACCACAGCCGGTGCAACGGCGGAAGCACCCGGTTCATCACCGTCAGGTTCGGTAATGTCATCGGCAGTGTGGGCAGTGTCATTCCGCTGTTTAAAAAGCAAATCCGGGAGGGCGGCCCCGTCACGGTTACCCATAGGGATATGGTCCGTTTTTTCATGCTCATTCCCGAGGCCTGTCAGCTGATCCTGCAGGCCGGCGCCATGGGAAATGGCGGGGAAATTTTTGTTCTGGAGATGGGAAAACCGGTCCGGATTGATGACATGGCAAGAGACCTGATCCGGTTCTCCGGTTTTGAACCGGACCGGGATATTAAAATCGCCTACACAGGGCTTCGTCCCGGGGAAAAATTGTACGAAGAATTGATAACGGATGATGAAAATGTCATCCCCACAGACCATGAAAAAATCATGGTGCTGAACGGCAAGGAGAGTGATATGTGTACTGTGTTTAAAGAGCTCGAAACCTTGAAGTCCCTGGCCCGGAGCCGGGACCGCGACCGTATTGTGGAGCGCATCCGGAAAATCGTTCCCGAGTTTAAGAATAATTCGCTATAAATTGGGGTAAAATATTTCATACTCAGGAACCATTGTTTTCATAATTGACCTTATCCCTTTTCCATCCCGGAGGTTTGCCATCTCCTTCAATGTGTCAAGCCTGCCGTTCAGTCCCTTCATATCTGGGCAACTGGTGTTCAAAACCAGAATCTTGTCATGATCTGTGGGAATGACAGCTTCCTTGTCCGTCATGAGTTCTTCATACATTTTTTCGCCAGGCCGCAATCCTATATATTCAATTTTGATATCAATGTCAGGCTCAAGCCCTGAAAACCGTATTAAATCCCGGGCCATGGCATCAATATTGACCGGACTCCCCATCTCCAGAATAAAGGTCTCTCCCCCCTTACCCATCGCTCCTGCCTGAAGAATCAACTGGCATGCTTCAGGAATCAACATAAAATATCGCACCATATCCTTATGCGTAACAGTTATCGGCCCCAGTTCTTTTATCTGCTTTTTAAACAAAGGAATCACACTGCCGACACTGCCGATCACATTTCCGAATCTTACTGTCATAAATGAGGTGGAAACCCCTGATGCACAACTTGCTTCCTGAATCAGCAATTCAGAAATCCGCTTACTTGTGCCCATGACATTGGTGGGATTAACCGCTTTATCTGTGGATACAAAGACAAATTTTTCACATTGAAAGGCGTGGGTCACCTCAATCAGGTTTTTGGTTCCGAAAACATTATTCTCCACAGCTTTCCACGGATGCGCCTCCAGCATGGGAACATGTTTGTAGGCTGCAGTATGGAATACAATATCCGGCCGGGTCTGTTGGAAAACGTTTATAAGTTCATCCTTGACTTGAATGTCTCCCAGAACCGGAATGATCTTTATGCCCTTGAACCTTTTTTTAATTTCATGATCAATTTCAAACAAAGGGCTTTCAGCCCGTTCAAAAAGAACAAGCGTTTTTGGCGCATACACGCATATCTGGCGGCAAAGGCCAGTGCCTATGGATCCGCCCGCACCGGTTACGAGAACGCATTTATTCTTGATATAAAGCCCGATTTTCTCTTTATCCAGTTTGACAGGCTCTCTTCCCAGAAGATCCCGATACTCAACATTTCGAATGGATGAAACATCAATTTTTCCCTCTATCAATTCGCCTAAGTTGGGCACTGTTTTAAAATTGACACCGGCTTTTTTGCACAACCCTATGATATGACGCATTTTATCTGAACTCAGGCTTGGTATAGCAATAATGACATCCTTTGCACCTGTCGCTTTCACCGTCTGCTCCAGATTATCAATCACATTTAAAATGGGCACACCATGGATCTTCCGATTGATTTTTGCAGGGTCATCATCCAGAAAACCTAGGACATATGACTGAACAGAAGGGTTTTCATTAAATTCCCGACAAATTTTTCTCCCGTAATCCCCGGCGCCTATGATGAGCGTCCCCTTTCCTTTTCCTGCATTTTTACGAAATATCCTTAAAAATGCATTTTTCAAATCCAGAAAGGTTACTTTTTCTGTGAACTCTTCAAAACAAAGCCTCACAAGCAACCTTAAACTGGCAATTGACAGAACGGTAAGGCACCAGTCGATCACAAAAACAGACCGGGAAATATTTTCAAACCGTGTCAAATAAAGCACCAGGATGATAATGATAAAACTTGAAATTGACGCCGCTTTAAAAATACTGATCAAATCGTTGAAACTGGTGTAGCGCCACATGCCTTTATATAAATCAAAAAAATAAAAGCACAAGAACTTTACGCCCAATAGCCAGGGCAAAATAGACAAAAAACTATGGGAGAACCATTGCCGGCCGTTAAGTGAGTCATACCGGATCAAATGGGCCAGGTAAAAGGAGCCGCATAACAGGATGAGGTCCAGAGCCAAAACAACAAACAGATTTCTGGAAACCAATATTTTCATTTAAAAATATAGCCCCATTTATTAAAATACCGGACAGCACTTTCCAGGAAAACTAAAAACCATTTAACATTTTTATGGGCACTTCGCTCCCAGCGGTGAATGACCTTAGCATCAGGACAGCTAACTGTCCTGGCATTTTTTTGAACCTTCCTGCACAGATCCACATCTTCAAAATAGAGAAAAAACCGTTCATCAAACCCTTTTACAGATCTTATAATCCTGGTTCTGCAAAACATAAAGCACCCTGAAATAAAAGGAATATCAGTGGATTTTTCATACCCGGTATCTCTCATTTCATAGTAGCGGGAACGGTTTTGAATAAATCGTTTTGAAAAAAGGAACTGGAATCGTCGAACGAAAAGGTCAAGAATGGTTGGATACCTTTTATTTAAAAATTGCAGGCTTCCATCTTCATTTAGCACATTTGGACAACAGATACCTATAGAATGATCGTGATCCATGAAATCTTTCAGCTGTAAAATGGTCTGATCCGATAAAACAATATCGGCATTCATGAAGATAATGTACCGCCCTCTTGCCTTTTCCAAGTTAATGTTATGGTTGGCACCATACCCCTTTCTAACTTTATTAACAGTGACGACAGCCTGGGGGTAGGCTTTTTTCAAAAATTCAACAGACCCGTCTTCTGATCTGTTATCAACAATCAGAATCTCGGCATTAAGCCGTTTTAAACAATTTGCCAAAGTAGGCATTAAAGCCGTGAGATCATCTTTACTGTTATGGGAAACAATTGAAACGGTTATATCAGGAACAATGTACGCATTCTTATCCTTTTTATCGTATAAGACACTCATGTTTAATGAGAATAATTGAAGAGCCCATGGCAGGCACGGACGAGATGATCTGAAGAGGCATTACTGGCCGCATAAGGGGAATTGGGTTTAAGGCCGCCTGCCCCAAGCAGCAGAACTTTCATTCATACACCTCTGCATTTTTAAAATTGACGCCCTTTTCATCTTTCTCAGATAAAACCGGCACACTGCCATCCGGAATAGGCCAATGAATGTTTATCGTATTATCAGACCACAGGATGCATCTTTCATGTCCAGGAGCATAATAGTCGGTACATTTATAAATAAACTGTGCCGTGTCACTTAACACATAAAAACCATGGGCAAATCCGGGCGGAACCCATAACATTTTCTTATTTTCCGCAGAAAGAATTGCGCCCGCCCATTGACCGAAAAAGGGAGACGATTTCCGGAGATCAACCGCAACATCAAAAACCTCTCCGTCAATAACACGCACAAGTTTACCCTGGGGCTGTTTTATCTGGTAATGAAGCCCTCTTAAAATGCCTTTGCCGGACATGCTGTGATTATCCTGAACAAAACGCGCATGTTGAACATTTTCATTGAACTCATCTTCCCTGAAGGTCTCCATGAAGAATCCGCGGTGATCCCCGAATACCTGGGGTGTCATTAATACAATATCAGGGATATTTAATGTGGTGTATTTCATCGGCCTCCTGATCCTGTTTTGGGACAGTTCCTCGCCATGGAAAACATTTGAAACTGCCAAGATCCCTTGGGGTTGTAATTATACAGATACATTCATGACATGGACTTATATGAGATATGAAAAAGAAGTTCAAGAATTTTGTGCCCTCCGTTCCATATTGAACGTCCGGGAGGATCACCCCCCTAAAAGGGTCAGAAAAATACCCGCCGCAATCACGGTGCCGATAACACCTGCCACATTAGGCCCCATGGCATACATGAGCAGATAATTTTTCTTATCCGCTTCCATGCCCACCTTATGAACCACCCTGGCAGCCATGGGTACGGCCGAGACACCGGCTGCACCCAGCAGGGGATTTATTTTATTTTTGGAAAAAAGGTTCATGAGCTTGGCAAGGAGTACCCCAGTCATGGTGGAGACAACAAAGGCAAAAAGCCCCAGACAAAAGACAAATATCACCTGGGGCCTTAAAAAATTCTCCGCATTCATGGTGGCGCCCACGGGCACCCCAAGAAAGATGGTGACGATATTCATCAGTTCGTTCTGGGCCGCATCGTGCAGACACCCTACCACGCCGGATTCCCTGAACAGATTGCCCAGCATGAACAGGGCGATCAACGGCGCGGATGCCGGGACCAGCAGGATGATGACAAAGGTGGAGACAATGGGGAACAGCATTTTTTCAAGCTTTCCCACCTTTCTGCCCTTGGCCATGCGGATTCGTCTTTCGTCTGCGGTGGTCAAAAGTTTCATCACCGGGGGCTGGATAATGGGTACAAGGGCCATGTAGGAATAGGCTGCCACGGCGCAGACACCTAAAAGAGAAGGGGCCAGTTTGGATGCCAGGAATATGGTGGTGGGCCCGTCTGCGCCGCCGATGATACCTATGGTTGCCGCCTCTTTCAGGTCAAATCCAAAGGTCTGGGCCGCAAAAAAGGTGATGTACACCCCTGCCTGGGCCCCGGCACCAAGGAAAATCAGCCTGGGGTTGGCAATGAGCGGCCCAAAATCCGTGAGCGCCCCAAGGCCTAAAAATATCACCGGCGGAATGATCTCCCAGTGGATACCATATTCGTAAAATTTCCAGATCAGCCCGTCATGGGGATCCATAAGCCCTGCCAGAGGCAGGTTCGCAAGGATGATCCCGAACCCGATGGGAAGCAGCAACAAGGGTTCATAGGATTTTTCAATGGCAAGGTAGATCAGGGTCAGTCCGATGATCCACATGACCACAATACCCGGGGTAACATAAAACAGGCCCGTAGTCTGAAACAGGGAATACAGAGTGCTCATTTGTCCCCCCTTTGCCCGGCATCTTCCCTGGCTTTCCTGTTTGATTCCACCGCTGTGACCGCCGTCCGGGTAATCTTGATGGAAAGGTAAAGACAGGCCATGCCCGTAAATACACCCAACAGGCCGATAAGAAATACCCTTACCGCATCACCCATGCGTTATTCCTTTTCCTTTGCTGCAGCATGATCCCGTATAATTCTGGGCAGGATCATCTGGTGCTGGGGGCAGATGGATTTGGGGTTCTGGTAGGCAGCGCCTGCAAAGGACTGCATATAATGCCGCAGGTCGGCAAGCCTCACCACTTCATCCACCATGCCCTGTTTTGCGCAGTAAAGCGGGGTTGATGTATCCTTATATTTTTGAGCAAGGGCGTTCATCTTCTCCACCACAGGTTCAAGATCCCGGTCTGCTTCCTTGTCCTTGACAAGCCGCCTTGCATAGGTGGCAACCGCTGCTGTCTCACCGTGCATAACACAGATTTGTGTGGCACAGGTGCCCAGGGTAAAGGCATTGTTCCGGTTGGCCTGGGGGCCGCCCATGACATAGTGGGCGGCTGCGGTTCCCTTGCGCAGAATGACAAGCATCATGGGGAGACCTGACTGCTGGATGGAGTAGATCAGAGACTGACCCAGGCCTAAAAGTTCGGCTTTTTCGGCAACATCACCCACATCAATGCCCGAGGTGTCCTGGAACCAGATCACAGGAATTTGGTCCCTGCCGCAAAGGGTTACAAATTCGTTCATCTTGAGAAGCCCCTGGCGGTAAAGCTTGGTGCCTTCAATGTTGTCCGCAGGATTAAACAGCGTATGAAGCGGGGCCCAGGTGTCCGGGTCCACGATATATTCCAGCCGCTGCCATACGGTCATCTGGCCGCGCTGGTTGACCTTTTCTTCGGAAAGGCCTGCGTTTTTAACTTCGTCCACAGCGGCTGAGATCTGTTTTTCAGCCTTAATCACCTGCTCATAGTTATTCTGGGTGCGTTTTATGGTCCCTTTTTTGAGCGCTTTGCCAAACGGCGCCATGTTTTCAAAATAGGATTTCATTTGTCCTTCCTTTGACGACCGATCGACGCCTATTCAATTACGGCTAGCAGATCATCCTCTTCCACAGCATCCCCTTCCTTTACGGCAATCTTTGATACAGTGCCGGAACAGGGTGCAAATATGGGGGTTTCCATTTTCATGGCTTCAATAACCAGAATTTCATCGTCCTCTTCCACTGCTGCACCCGGCTCAACACTTAAGCTGACAATTTTTCCTGACAGGGGGGCTAATACGTCTTCAGACATGTGGGGCTCCTTTTTTATTGGTTACATTTATGCTGGCGGAGAGGGTGGGATTCGAACCCGCAGGATAATATTAAACAAATCATATTAACATATTGAAATAAAACAATATTTTATACAAACTATCTTTGTTTCGCTCTGGCGAAAGTCCACAAAAGTCCCCATTATTTTATTGCCATGTAAAAGGTGGGACACACCCATTTGTTTACTCGAACTCAATTTGGAAGGATGGGAGACTGTACCCGAAGTTCAGGAAACCGTTTGATATCATTGCAGATACAAACTTGCTCTATAACAAAAAAAAGATCAATTCTTCTATGAAGAACGACCTTTTTGATGTTTGGCTCCCCAGCACGGACTTGAACCGCGGACTTAGTGGTTAACAGCCACTCGCTCTGCCAACTGAGCTACTGGGGAGCAGCGCCTTTCAACAAGACGTGAGGGTTATATATCAGCCAAAATTCTTTGTCAAGCAAATTCAATAAAAAATTTGACATCCCCTGCCCTTAAGATTATTGTTAATTTTAGCCACAAAAAATTTCAGCAAAGGGAGGACACCAATGAATATTAACAGTATTCAGGGAATGAATGCCTATACAGCCAATGCGCTGATGGCAGACACGACTTCTGTCCAGAACAATACTAAGGAAGCAACAAGCGTTGACCTGAATAAGGCAAGTAGTCAGCCCGTCCAAGAAGCCTTCAAAGTCGACATCACCCCGGAAGCGTTAGCACTGCAGTCTGAAAATACAGAAGCCCTCGCCGAAGAGGCCCAGGACCAGCTGCAGACCATGCAGACTCAGCAGCCCCAGGGCCGCCAGGGCATCCTGCTTGATGTTATTGCCTGACATCATGAAATATGAAACTATTTTTCACAAGAGCGCATCATGATTACCGAAGACGGCATTGTCACCCACGCCACACCTGAAACAGCCTGGATTAAAACCACCCGCTCGGCAGCCTGCGAAAGCTGTACCTCAAAGGACTCCTGCGGCGTAAGCCATCATCCTTCCGAAGAAATGACCATCATGGTTCCAAACACGCTTGGTGTGGGAAAAGGAGACCGCGTGACTGTGGGCATTGATTCAGCACCTATGCTTTTTTTAAGCTTTCTGCTTTATGTCTTTCCAATTATTCTGCTCATCATTGGCGCACTTATCGGAGATGCCCTTGCACCTGTCTTGGAAATGAGCAGATCTGCCCTGTCCATGGGGTTTGGTTTTTTACTTTTTGCAGTTGCTTTTCTTATCATCCGAAAAAAACAGGCGGGCATGTCAGGAAGAGACAAATACAAACCCTTCCTGGTTAGAAAAAAAATTCAGCCCGGCTCCTGAAAATTGCATCATTGTAATAAATAAATTTCCACCACTTTTCCCTTGTAAATCTAAAATCAATATACTATATACGCTTGCAGTTGTGGGTTCGTCGTTAAACTCTAACCCCTAAATAATTGAGAGAAAAGTTATGACATCACAACGAGACCTGAAAATTGCTGTATGGATCATGATCGTTCTTTTGGTCACAGGGATTGTATGTTACGCGTCCTTTTCCCCACCTGTTCCGGATAATCCAGTCAGACTGATGTTTCAGAACAAAGCAGGCAAAGTTTTATTCACCCACCTCATGCACACAGACGACTATTCTTTAGATTGTCTGAACTGCCATCACAACCTTGAAGATGGCGAAACCTACAACTGCAGTGAGTGCCATGAGGAAACAGGTGATGAAAGCATGCCGTCCAGGGCTGACGCATTCCACGCCCAGTGCAAGGGATGCCATGAAGATTATGGTGCGGGTCCGGTAGAATGTAATGCATGTCACGCAAAATAAATTTTTCAGGATCACGGATATCAACCCACGGATATAACCTGAATAAATTTGAAGCTTGGCTTAAGATTTTTACAAAACTTAAGGACTAATTATGATTAAACGATCTTTTTTCGCTCTATCCAAACATAGGCTGACGTATGATCTGCTTGATACGTCCCTGCAATCTGCCGAACCGATTGCAGTACCTGGCAGTCTTACCCTTCTTTTGCCTGAAGAAATCAACAGCGCAAAAAAGGCTTTAATCGGCCCGGGAGATGCTGTCAAAAAAGGGCAGAAATTAAAGCTTTACGATGACAGTACGCCTTATGTTCTGTCACCTGTCGCAGGTACGGTCAAGGGATTTGATTCCTATTCCGATGACTTCGGCAACACAGCGACCTATATAATGATCAAGCCGGATCCACCGGCCAAAGGCGATGAGCAGTGGGCCCAGACAAATCTGGAAAAAACTCTTGAGTTTGCCGCCGGCTACCTGGGACAGATCCCCGGAGCACTGCCCTTTTCAACCTTGGCAAACCCGGAGTATAATATCAGGACCATTGTTGTGACAGGTGCAGACACAGACATTTTGTGTGATACCTGTCAATTTGTCTGCACCGCATATGCAGACCAGATGGCCGCCGGGGCCAGTATCCTTAAAGAAATGACCCGGGCCGACCGGATCTGCATTACAGTGCCTGAAAATCTTTCAACCAAGGTGGACCTTGATGGGTTCAATATACTCAGAACGTCTGATACATACCCGTCAAGCCTGCCGGCTATGGTAATGAAAGATCATTTGGGCAAGGTGCTTTCGCCAGGCACCTGCCCTGAAAATGAGGGCGTCTGTTTTATCCGCCCCGAGGCCCTGGTTTCCCTTGCCCGGATTTATGAAACCGGACACCCGGTGTTTGACAAGGTAATCACACTGATTGATAAGGGCGGGAAAAAATACCGGGTTAAGGCCACCATCGGCACACCCATCAGTAAAATACTTTCCTGTTTTAATGTTCAGATCAATGAACGGGACCGGGTCATCATCGGCGGCCCCATGCGCGGCCTTGCCACGTATACGATTCATCACCCCGTGGTTCCTGATATGGATACAATCATGGTTCAGGACAGGGATGTGATTACCGAACTCTCGGACAATGCCTGTGTCAATTGCGGCGAGTGCATCCGCATCTGTCCGGCCAATGTACCGGTGAACCTGCTGGTACGGTATCTTGAAGCAACCCTTTATGGAGAGGCAGCAGACCGGTTCGATCTGGAATCCTGTATAGAGTGCGGGCTTTGCAGCTATGTATGCAGGGCCAGGATTCCTTTATATCAGTATATCCGCCTGGGCAAACATGAACTGTTGACCCTTCGTGAAAATGCTTGAAGATGGGAGGAAACCAATGACAAACACTAAACTGACCGTCTCCCACGCCCCTTTCTGGCATAACGGAGACACCCTGTTCAAACAGAATCTGAATTTTATAATCGCCCTTTTACCGGCCGCAATTTTTGGTATTCTTAAGTTTGGCGCACCTGCGCTTGGGGTGTTGACCCTTGCCGCGTCATCAGCCATGCTCTGGGAAGTGGTCATGGCAGTCATCTCAAAACGGAAAGTCGCCATTGCCGATATGGAGTCTGCGGTCATCGGTCTGCTGTTCGGCATGATGGTTCCGGCCACAATGCCCTGGTGGGTTGTGATCACCGGCACATTTGTTGCGGTGGTCTTGGGCAAATTCGTATTTGGCGGTTCCGGTGGTAATCCTTTCCACCCTACACTGGTGGGCATTGCCATTCTTACGATGTCCTGGCCCGCCTTCCTGGACTTTGATACGGCTTATGTATCATACCAGTTTAATTTTACGGCTCTCGCACCTCTGGCGGCGCTGAAATCCCAGGGTCCATCAGCCCTTGCCTTATTCTCCAACTTTGATCTGCTGATGGGTAATGAAGTGGGGGGTATTGGTTCCACCTTCGGGCTCGGTATCATTATCGGCGGTATTTATCTAATTTTAAAGGGGTATACCCGCTGGGAAGTCGTGGTGTCATTCATCGCCGGCATTCTGATTACCGCAACACTTTTCTATGTACTCCACCCCGACAAATATGCCCCGCCCCTATTCCATCTGTTTTCCGGATATACCCTTTTAGGTGCTTTTTTCCTGGCTGTGGAAAATTCATCCTCACCGGTTTATCGCATTCCTATGTTTATTTACGGGTTTTTAGGCGGACTTATGATCATTCTGGTCCGTAATATCGGTATCTATCCAGACGGCACGGTTCTGTCCATCCTGCTGATCAACCTTGTCAATCCGCTGATTGATAATATAAAACCTAAAGCCCTTGGAAAGGGGGTGCCCCATGCGTGAGATGCTTAGTATGATTGTGGTACTGACCGTTCTTACGGCAGTATCCGGCGGCCTTCTTGCCGCCGTTGAACAGACAACCAGGCCCGAAATCGAAGAGCAGGTTTTGAAATTTCAGAAAGCACCGGCCATTAAAGAAATTTTCACGGATATCAGCAATGATCCCATCCAGGAACGCGTTGACGTGACTGTTGATGGGACCACGCTTCAG
>NZ_JBFXHE010000083.1:0-13740 GCF_050177295.1 Desulfobacter sp. | reverse complement strand
GAAACGGGGAACCTGTCACAGGGCATCTCACCCTTGCCCCGGATACCACCATCTGCTACATGATTGCCGCCGAAGTCGAGGACCTGTTCCTCACCGGCGCAGATAATGGGTATGGCTATATCATCAAATTCAGTGATTTTTTAACCCATTTCAAAAACGGCAAGGCAGTGATCACTTTATCCAACAATGACCTGCCTGTGGCACCACTTCCCATACCAAATGTCAATTCCGACAGCATTGCCGCAGTCACCACCAGCGGCAGGATGCTGATCTTCCCGGCCAACCAGCTGCCGCGCCTGAAAAAAGGCAAGGGCAACAAAATAATTCATATTCCGGCTTCCGGCAAAGGCCAGAATCAGCCTGAAAAGCTTAAGCTTCTAAAAATATTGCCTTTAAGTTCAAAGCTTGTTATACATTCGGGCAAACATCTTTTGCGGCTGACGCCAGGCAATCAGCAGGATTACACAAGCACAAGAGGGCGACGGGGAAAGCTGCTTCCCCGGGGGTACAGAAACGTTGATGACCTTGAAATTATCCCCATCAAGTCAGCAACAGATGATACGGATTCATGAAATTATTTTTAAATAAACATTTTATATTACTAACGCTTATCATTGTAACCTTAGGGTTTGTGCGGTTTTGTGTACTGATTCACCACCAGGAAATCGACAGTACCCTGGACACCGTTGAAAAAATACGCAAAAACGGCAAGCTGCGCCTGATTACCAACAAGGCCATAAACACCTATTATCTGTACAACAACAAGCCCACTGGATTTGAATATGACCTGGCCCTGGAGTTTGCCAAATTCATGAATGTGGAACTTGATATCATAACACCCGGCTGGAATAACATGTTCGAATATCTCAAGCAGGGCAAAGGCGATTTTATTGCCGCAGGGATTTCCATTACTGCCCCGCGCATGAAATATGCTGATTTTTCCATTCCCTACATGACCATACAGCAGCGTATTATTCACCACAACCTCACCTTTGCTCCCAAGAACATCAAAGACATGGAATCCAGGGCGTTTCATGTCAGGCGGGGGACATCCTACCATGGCAGGCTGGCGCAGATAAAGGCCTCCGGTGTGGCTCTGGAGTATGTGCTGCATAACAACATCCCCACCGAAGAACTCATCGGCATGATCCATGACAGGGAAATTCAATTCACCATTGCCGACTCCAATATCGCCCTTCTCACCCGGCGTTTTTTTCCGGATATACGCATCGGCATTCCCGTACAGGAACGCGAGTCCCTGGCCTGGGCAGTCCGGAAAAACGATGATGAGATGCTCAAGCAGATCAACAAATTCTTCCTTTATGCCATCAACACCGGTATCTTAAAACGCATTACAGCCAAATATTATGACAATATCGACAATTTTGACGCCTATGAGCTGAAAAAATTCCATGACCGCATAGAAACCCGGCTGCCCCAATATAAAGAGGTGATCAAGGAAGAATGCGCCAGGCACGGATTTGACTGGCGCCTGGTGGTCGCCATGGTGTACCAGGAATCCAATTTTGACCCGAATGCAAAAAGCTTTACCAATGTCCGCGGGCTGATGCAGGTTACCGAAGAAACCGCCAGGGAAATGGGCATTAAAAACCGCCGGGACCCTCAACAAAGCATCTGCGCAGGAATAAAATATTTAGCTTTAATGTACAAACGATTTGATTATATTAGAGATGAATCCCAGCGGCTATTGTTTGCCCTGGCAAGTTATAATATCGGATATGGGCACGTCAAAGACGCCATAAGACTGGCAAAGGGAAAAGGGTACGCCCCAAATACCTGGAAAGGACTGAAGGCGACACTTCCTCTGTTGTCCAAAGAAAAATATTATAACCAGACAAAACACGGATATGCCCGGGGCTGGGAACCGGTTCATTATGTGGAGCGTATCCGGACATATTTCGATATTCTTAAACAAAAAAAAGCTGCCATGGCCAAAGGTGTGGTAGGCTTATAAAGACATATCAACCTGCAGCGCTTTGTCGGCATTTCATTCAGTGCTTTGCAGATACATACTCAATTTAAACGATTATAACGAAAAACGAGATCATGAATGAGCAGAAAAATTCTAATTAATGCAATGGATCCGGAAGAAAACCGTATTGCCATGGTTTTTGACAACAAACTGGATCAATTTCACATCGAAACAGCCGCCAAAGCGGCAACCAAAGGGAATATCTATAAAGGTATTGTCATCCGGGTGGAGCCCAGCCTGCAGGCAGTGTTCATGGATTACGGTGCCGAGAAAAACGGATTTCTGCAGAAAAACGAAATCCACCCGGATTATTTCCAGGAGGTCGAAAAAAATGACAGATCCCTGTTCAACTTAATTAAAAAAGGCCAGGAGATGATTGTCCAGGTCACCAAAGACCCGATTAATCTCAAAGGGGCCATGCTGACCACCTATATTTCCCTTCCCGGACGTTTTGGCGTACTTATGCCGGGGAACAATACCAGGGGTGTTTCCCGCAAGATTGAGGAGGAAGAGGAACGAAAACGCCTGGTTGGGATTCTCAAGAGCCTTACAATTGCCGAAGGATTCGGAATGATTGTCAGAACCGCAGGTAAGGGCGCCACCAAAACCTTGCTGACATCAGACCTTCGGTATTTGATGCGCGTATGGAAAAATATCGACAAACTGGCCATGGAAAACCAGGCACCCTGCCTTCTCTATAAGGAACAGAGCCTGGCCGTACGTTCTTTAAGGGACTATTTTACAACAGATATCACAGAGATTCTCATTGACAATCCAGACACCTACAAGGAGGTTCTGGACTTCATCGGGATGATTGCACCCAAACAGAAAAAAATTGTCCGGCTGTTCAAAAGTGAAAAACCCATTTTTACCAAATACCAGCTTGAGGAGCAGATATCTTCCATTTACAGAAGAGAGGTGACGCTTAAATCCGGTGGTTTTCTGGTCATCGAACAGACCGAAGCCCTGGTTTCCATTGATGTCAACTCCGGAAAATCCACAAAAAGAAACAGCATTGAGGAGACAGCCTTTCACACCAACCTTGAAGCGGCCGAAGAAGTGGCGCGGCAGTTGCGGCTGCGGGATATGGGCGGGCTTATTGTGGTGGATTTCATTGACATGAAGGAACGGCGCCACAAGGCAGAGATCACCAAAACCATGAAAAAATATTTAAAAACCGACAAAGCCAAAACCAAGGTAGGAGGAATCACCGCTTTCGGACTTCTTGAAATGTCCAGGCAAAGGATCCGCCACTCCATCACTTACGGGGCCTATGAAACCTGCAGACATTGCAACGGCCGGGGTATGACGCCGTCTGTTGAAGTCCAGACCCTTGCACTGCTGCGACAGTTAGCGCTAAAAACCCTGAAAGCGGAACCTGATCAGAAATTTACCTGCCGGGTTCCCGAAGACGTCGCCTATTACATGCTCAATACCAAAAGGGAAGAACTTCTTGAGCTTGAAACAAAACGTCAGGTAACCATAAATATTGAAATTGACCATACCATGATTTCCGGCCAGAACAGCATTAATTAGTGTTTGAACCAAAAGTCACTCATCTGCGGCGTTGCAGAAAAATTTACAATCCTCACATACTTTAGTATGCTCTGGTTGTAAATTTTTCTGCGCCTTGCATCTGAGCAACTTTTGGCCCAAACACGGGTCGCCGTTCAGACACCAAGTAAGGTCAACTTGACAATGTCTGATTTTTTATTGTATCTGAAACAACCTTAGGTGAGTTTAGAAAGGAGAGGCTGTGCGTACTTACAAACAAAAACGACACTCAATGATGCCTATCATCGCCCTTGCCGTGATTATTGCGGCAGCCCTTGTCGTGGTCTGGATTATCATGGGCAGGCAGTCCGGCAACAATGGACAGACCCAAGGGCAACAGACTGAAGTCACCCAGGATAAGTCCGGTGCCCCAAAAACAGATTCGGTGCCGGGCGCTGTGGTCAAACAGGTAAGCAAACCCGCGGTCATTGACTATAATGAGCTTGCAAAAGAAGGCATTATAAAAGATCTGATGGAGTCCCGTAAAAAGGATTTGGGTGTCAAAGACAGTGTGGATCTGATTGTCAAGTCCAATGAGGCCTTTACCGTGGGAGGCAATACGACCTCCATGGAAAAGGTGATGGAACAGGCATTTGCCGGCAAGGGGAAGGTGATTGAAAAGGAACTTGACGAATCCGGCGCCCAAAAGCCCCTGGCATCAGCCACCTACGGGATTTATGTGGTCCAGCCGGGCGACAATATTTGGAACATCCACTTCAAGATGCTTAAAGACTATTATACCCGTAAAGGTATTCGCCTGGGGAAAACCGCTGATGAACCCAAGAGTTCAGGCATGAGTTCGGGTGTAGGTAAAATTTTAAAATTCTCGGAAACCATGGTGATTACTTATAATCTAAAGGAAAAAAAGATAACCGCGGATATAAACATCATAGACCCCTTAAGCAAGGTGGTTATCTACAATATGGATGAGGTATTTGCCCTGCTTGAACAAATTGATTTTAATCATGTGGACAGACTCCGGTTTGATGGAAGTAACATCTGGATACCGGTACATTAATTTTTAAAAAGTTAACTTACCCAATTTAAGGAGGAACATGTTGATTAGCAATGCATACGCCATGGGCGCCCCGGGTGGACAGGCCGGACAGGCCGGCGGACTGGCCGGTTTTTTACCCATTATTATTCTGTTTGCCATTTTTTATTTCCTGCTCATCAGGCCCCAGCAAAAAAAGGCCAAAGAACATAAGGCAATGATCGACAATCTTAAAAAAGGCAGCCGGGTTGTAACATCCGGCGGCATCTTCGGCACCATTGTATCCTTAGACGACACCACCATCGGGCTTGAGATTGCCGAAAAAGTCAAAATTAAGGTTGCCAGGTCAAACATTGGCGGTCTGATCTCGGAAAATGAAGCGGCAACACCCAAAGAAAAAAACTAACCAAATCCTTCAGGAGTGATGAGATTGAAATTCTTTACCATAAAGCGCGTATTGATTCTGGGGGTCATTGTCGCTGCAGTTGTATGCCTGCTTCCCACGTTCACCAATACCTGGCCCCATAAAAAAATAAACCTTGGCCTTGACCTGCAGGGAGGCATGCACCTGGTGCTTGAGGTACAAAGCGAAGAAGCGGTTAAAGCCGAGCTTAACCGCACCATCAGCCAGCTTAAACTGGACCTGAAAAATGAAAAAATACAGCACATGGGCATTGACAAGACCGCTGATCATAAAATAATCGCCCAAATATCTGGCGCAGACAACAGATCAGCCGTGGAAAAATTATTGTCAGATGAATATGCAGGCCTTGAAATTCCTTCGGTTAAAAATATTGACGGCGGTATTTGCTTTACCCTGCGCCTGCCTGACAAGGAATCGGATTCCATCAAAAAAATGGCTACGGAGCAGGCGTTGGAGACCATCCGAAACCGTATTGACGAATTCGGCGTCAGTGAACCGGATATCAGAATCCAGAGCGGCAACAAAATTCTTCTGCAGCTGCCGGGCATCAGTGATCCAGAACGAGCCAAAGGGCTGATCGGAAAAACCGCCCAGCTCACATTCCAGCTTGTGGATGAACAGGGAGACATCAATGCCGCGTTAGCCGGAAAACCGCCTGTTGGGGATGAGATCCTTTACCAGATGAAAAAAAATGCCAATTCAGGCAGCCAGACCAGAACGCCATTTTTGATCAAAAAACATGTGGAGATTGACGGCAGCCAGTTAACCAATGCCCGGGTGGAGTTTGACCAGTTCCAGCAGCCCCAGGTAGGTATTGAATTCAGCCGTAAAGGTGCCAGGACCTTTGAACGGATTACCGGTGCCAATGTGAACAAACGTCTGGCCATTGTACTGGATAAAACCGTATACTCCGCACCCAATATCCAGGACCGTATTTCCGGCGGCAAAGCCGTGATCACAGGGCATTTTACCCTTGAAGAAGCCACTGATCTTGCCATTGCCCTGCGGGCCGGCTCCTTGCCTGCGCCGGTTAAAATTATTGAGGAACGGATCGTTGGCCCCAGCCTGGGTGCAGACTCCGTGCGTATGGGCCTGGTCTCCATTCTGGCGGGCGGTGCCCTGGTCGTTCTTTTCATGGTTGTTTATTACAGGGGGGCAGGCCTGATCGCCGACATTGCCCTGGTTGTGAATATCTTTCTGATCGGTGGCGGACTGGCAGTTTTCGGCGCCACCCTGACCCTGCCGGGTATTGCCGGTATCATCCTGACCATTGGTATGGCAGTGGACGCCAATGTGATTATCTTTGAGCGGATCCGGGAGGAACTTCGGGCCGGCCGGTCTTCCAAGGCAGCTGTGGATGTAGGGTATGACCGTGCCACGCTCACCATCATGGACGCCAATGTCACCACGTTGATCACAAGCGCTGTTCTGTTCCAGTTCGGCACAGGTTCCATCAAGGGATTTGCCATAACCCTGGGGCTTGGTATCGTGGCCAGTCTGTTTACTGCCCTGGTCCTGTCCAAGAGCATCTACGATCTGATTCTTGCAAACAAACAATCCGACACATTGAGCATATAAGGAACTTGTCATCATGCAGCTTATCAAGCCGGGTACCAACATTGATTTTATGGGAATGCGCAAAATTGGCTTTGCGTTTTCCCTGATCCTGATTCTGGCAGGTGTTGTCTCCCTGATTATTCATAATGGCCTCAATTACGGAATAGATTTTGCCGGCGGAACCTTGGTACAGGTAAAATTTTCCCAGAAAGTTGATGTTTCCGACATCCGCAAAGGATTGGACAAGATTGGCCTTAAAGATGTATCTGCCCAGGGATTTGGTGAACAGGGGGAACATGAATACCTGATCCGCACCTCCAGTGATGCCGACGCCCTGGGCAATCAGTTGTCTGACACCGTTTCAAAAGGACTGAAGGATGCAACCTCCCTTGAACCTGATATCCGGCGTGTGGAAATGGTCGGCCCCCAGGTGGGAAATGACCTAAAGAAAAAGGCGCTTCTGGCCGTTTTCTATTCCCTGCTGTTTATCACCATTTACATATCCGGTCGTTTTGAACAGAAATGGACCGTTGCCGGGATCACGGCAGGCGCATTGATGGCTGCGGTTTACTTTTTATCCGTATTCAACCTGCCCATGCCTTTTCTGATTACAGCAGCCCTGGTTGTCTCTCTGGTGCTGTTCTGGTATCTTCAGCTTCAGTACGCCATTGGCGCCATTATGGCCCTGATCCACGATGTGGCCATTACCGTGGGGGTATTTTCCCTGCTCAACCTTGATTTCTCGTTGCAGATCATTGCCGCCCTCTTAACCATCATCGGGTATTCACTGAACGACACCATCATCGTATTTGACCGAATCCGGGAAAATATCAAGGGGAATTCAGACCATTCCCTGGTACCGGACCTGTTTAACCGGAGTATCAATGAAACCCTGTCACGGACTATATTGACATCGGGCACCACGTTGATCGTGCTGCTGGCACTTTTCTTCCTTGGCGGAGAAATCATTCATAACTTTGCCTTTGCCATGATCATCGGCATTGTGGTGGGCACCTATTCATCCATTTTCATTGCATCCCCCATTGTTTTGATATCCCATAGAAAAGGATAAGGATAGCGCCTATGCCCGCATCCGGACAAAATGCTTCAAGGATTGCGCTGCTTTTTTTTATTCTTTTTTTGACCGCTTCCTGCGGTTTGATGAAAAAACATAAACTGACTGCCGGCCAGGCACAGAAAACCAAGGAAACTGTGCCTGACAGCATATCAGTTCCCGCCAATGCTCCAATAGATACATCACTTGACCAGGATATCCGCACCAGGCATATGCAAGAAAAAATCACCCGGCTTGAAAACCGGATTGCACTGCTTGAAAAAAAATCCTGTTCACAAACCAGACCATCGCCGTATCCAAATCAGGCGTACCCAGCCTACCCTGCCAAGTCAACTCAGCCGGCACCCCATGCACCAGCCCGGGATGAAGACCCTGTCAAGCTTTACAACAAAGGTCGGGTCCTGCTGCTTGAACGTAATTTTTCCAAGGCACAGACACTGCTTTCAAATTTTGTCAAAAAATTTCCAGATCATGAACTGGCAGACAACGCCCTTTACTGGCTTGGGGAGTGCAGCTACACCACAGGCGATTATGAAAAGGCTGCAGAAATTTTTAAAGCGCTTGTTCTGACTTATCCCAAGGGTCCAAAAGTTCCGGATGCCCTGCTTAAAACAGGATATGCCTACATGTCCATGGATGATGTCAGCCAGGCCAATCACTACTTCAAGCAAGTCATCACCCGCTATCCCTTTTCACCGGCAGCAGACAAGGCCCAACAGAAATTATCCCAGACCCGGTAGTTACTTAAATGGCACCCTGTCCGGACACATATCTGCCCTGGTTTCTTTTAACAGAACTGCCAGGTCTCAGTCCCCGCGTAATCAAAAATATGATTCAGCATTTTAAAACACCCGAAGCCATTTTAAAGGCATCTGAAACACAACTTTTGTCTGTGCCGGATATTATATCTTTCCGGGCCATAAAAAGCCTTCTTGGACACAAAGAATTTGAACCGGGTGCCCAAAAACGCCTTGCCCAGGTCCAGGATTCCGGGTACAGGGCTGTGGTGCTGACCGAACCTGAATACCCTGCCCTGCTTAAAAAAATTCCAGATCCCCCTGCCCTTTTATTTTATGACGGCACCTTTGATTCCCATGCGCCCTGTATCTCCATTGTGGGATCACGAAATGCCACCCGGTACGGCATGGATACAGCCAAATACCTTGCAGGACGCCTTGCGGCATTTGGTTTTACCATTGTGTCAGGTATGGCCCTGGGGATTGATACTGCTGCCCATAAAGGCGCACTTGAACATGATACCGGGCAGACACTGGCTGTTCTCGGATCAGGCCTTAACCATATCTACCCCAGACACAACCGCCCCTTGTACAGCCGGATCAGAAAACAGGGAGCTGTGATTTCCGAATTTTATCCGAACACTGCCCCGTTGCCCGCCAATTTTCCCCGGCGCAACAGAATTATTGCAGGTCTGTCCTGCGGCACGGTTGTGGTGGAAGCGGCCCCCAAAAGCGGATCCCTGATTACTGCCCGATTAGCCGGGGAATACAACCGTGAGGTATTTGCTGTTCCGGGCAGCATCAAATCCACCAAAAGCCGGGGCACCCACCACCTGATTAAACAAGGCGCGCACCTCATAGAGAGTGAACTGGACATCATTGATGAACTGTCCCAGTTTGTCCATGCCGCAGAGAAAGCGCCTTCACCTGAACCGGCAAAAAACAAACCAGCCATGGACAAAATCCAGACCATGGTATATAAACACCTCGATCTTTACCCCGGACATATTGATCATATTACCGCTTCAAGCGGTCTGACAAGCGCGCAGGTTTCTGCAGCCCTGCTTGACTTGGAATTGTCAGGACTTATTGTTCGCCATCCAGGCAATAAATTTTCAATTTTGGAGGAATAACATTGGCAAAGCCGCTTATTATTGTCGAATCGCCAACCAAAATCAAAACCCTGAAAAAGTATATCGGAAAGGAGTATAATGTGGCGGCCAGTGCCGGCCACATCCGTGATCTTCCGGTGAAAACCCTGGGTATTGATGTGGACGACAATTTTAAAGCCAACTACGTCAATATAAAAGACAAATCTAAGATCATCTCCAATTTAAAAAAAACCGCCGGTGATACAGATGAAATATTTCTTGCCCCTGACCCGGACCGTGAAGGGGAAGCCATTGCCTTTCATATCATGGAAATTTTAAAAAAAAAGGACCGCAGATTTCACCGGGTCCTTATCCATGAATTAACAAAAAAAGGGATTACCGAGGCCCTTTCCCATCCCACGCAGCCGGATGCGGACAAGTATGACGCCCAGCAGGCCAGACGAAAGCTGGACCGGCTAGTGGGCTACCAGATCTCACCGATTTTATGGCAAAAGGTCCAACGAGGACTCAGTGCCGGCCGGGTTCAGTCCGTGGCCGTTAAAATCATCTGTGACAGGGAGCGGGAGATCCGGGCGTTTGAGCCCGAGGAGTACTGGACCATTACCGCGGATCTTGAGGCGGAAAATCCGCCTGTTTTCAATGCAGCGTTGATAAAAATATCCGGCAAAAAAGCCAAGGTTACCAATGCGGACCAGGCCCATGCCATTGTGGCAGACCTTGAAAAGGCCAGTTTCATTGTCATGGAGATCAAAAATAAAACCATCAAGCGCAATCCTTTACCGCCTTTTATCACCAGTAAACTCCAGCAGGATGCTATTAACCGGCTGCGGTTCTCCGCCAAAAAAACCATGATTGTGGCCCAGCAGCTGTATGAAGGCATTGAGATCGGCAGCGGTGGTCCCGAAGGTCTGATCACTTACATGCGTACGGATTCCACCCGTATTGCCCCGGAAGCGGCCCAGGAGGCTTTAGGCCTGATCCGTCAGACCTTTGGAGACGCGTATGCCCTGGATGCCCCCAGATTTTTTCAAAACAAGAACAAGGTCCAGGATGCCCATGAAGCCATCCGCCCCACCTCGGTTTACAACACCCCGGAAAAACTGAAATCCTTTCTGTCGCCGGATCAGTTCAAACTCTATGATCTGATATGGAAACGGTTTGTGGCCTCCCAGATGGCCCAGGCCCTGATTGATCAGAAATCCATTCTAATTGAGGCAACGGACAAGTATCTGTTTTCCGTTTCCGGATCTACGACCCGGTTTGACGGATTCATGCGGTTGTATGCGACCCAGGAAAAAAGCAGTGAAAAAGAGATCCAGGCCCTGCCGCCGGTGGAACCCAAGGAAGCGCTGACAACCCGGAAAATCAATCCTGACCAGCATTTTACCAAGCCCCCGCCGAGGTTTTCCGAGGCTTCCCTTGTCCAGGAGCTTGAAAAAAACGGCATTGGCAGACCATCCACCTATGCCTCCATTCTGGCCGTGATCCAGGATAAAGGATACGTGGAGCTGATCAAACGGTATTTTACTCCAAGCGAGCTTGGCTTTATTGTCAATGATCTTTTAGTGGCTTCATTTCCCAACCTTTTAGACATTTCATTCACAGCCCAGATGGAGACCAATCTTGATGATGTGGAACAGGGAAAACTCAACGAGGTTGACCTGTTAAAAGCATTTTATTCCAATTTTAAAACCACCTTGGATAACGCCAAGGACCATATGGTTTCTGTTAAAGGCGTGGGCATTGAAACCGATATTAAATGCCCTTTATGCGGAAAACCTGTTAATATCAAAATCGGCAAAAACGGGCATTTTCTGGCTTGTACCGGATATCCCGAATGCAGTTTTACCAGTAATTACACAAGGGATGAAAGGGGCAATATTGAAATTGTCGAAAAAATCCAGGACAGCGAACCGGTCAAGGACTGCCCCAAATGCGGCAAGCCCATGGTGCAAAAAGACGGCAGATTTGGATTGTTTATCGCCTGTACAGGATATCCCGAATGCAAACACACGGAATCCGTGGCCCAGGAGAACTCAAGCAAAGATACGGGCGTACCCTGCCCGGAAAAAGGGTGTGACGGCACAATTGTGGAAAAACACTCAAAACGGGGGAAAATATTCTACGGGTGTTCCAAATATCCGGATTGTACCTTTGCCACCTGGGACAAACCTGTCAACGAAAGCTGTCCAGACTGCGGCAGCCCCTATCTCCTGGAAAAAGAGACAAAGCGGGATGGCAAAATTCTGAAATGCCCGGACCGTTCATGTGGGTTTAAAAAAAGCGTTTTACCTGTTCAATGAATTCAATGCTTGTTTTAGATCCTGTGCAGTAAGGATTGGATTGTGTTTAAGCCCTAAAACCCGGGCGGCTGTTTTTACGGCAAAGGCAGGAGATCCCCCTGACTGCCTCAGGTCTTTGAGCGCATAGGCACCCCTTGATTTTGACAACTTTTCGCCATTATCCCCCAAAACAAGCCCGTGATGAAGAAATCGGCATGCCGGAAATGAAGAGAAACCAAAACATTGGGCAAGATAAATCTGGGCCGCCGTGGAAAAAAGCAAATCTTGGCCCCGTACAATAAAATTGATACCACCTTCTTCATCTTCCAAAAGACTTGCCAGATGATAACTGGGTTGATCATCCTTGCGCCAGAGAACAAAATCACCAAATGCTTCGGCCAGATCAATGCGCTGATTATTGACCTGAATGCGGGTATCATTGTCCACCCTTAACCGAACAGCATGAAAACCGGGTTCAAATACAAAGCCGGCATTCCGGCATGTGCCCGGATACAGTCCATTGGGAGACACTTTTTTTATGGATGCCCGGCTGCACCGGCACACAAAGGTCTTTCGCCTCATTTTATCCAGGGCCTGTAACCTGCCCCGGTAATATTCCTTTTTTTTATGCAACGAAAAATTTTGATAAAAATCATCTGGTCCCGATGGCCCTGTATCCCAGTCCAAACTCAGCCAGTCAAGGCTGGTGAAGATGTCTTCCAGCACATCGGGCCTAAAACGGATACCGTCCATATCATCAATGCGCAGATGAAGACGTCCGTTACGGCTTCTGACAATGGCCCAGGTCACCAGAAAATTTACGGCATTGCCAAGGTGCAAAAAGCCGCTGGGGGTTGGTGCAAGGCGTGAAACCGGCTTGGACGGCACCTGGGAAAGGCACATCGGCGAACTGTTTTCAAAGGTTATGGACGTTTCCTGCAATATGTTTTACCCCTTGTCTTTTAAATTATTCCAGATCGAAAATTTAACATGACAATCATAAAATTTCCTCAAAATTTAGTCATGCTCGGCACAAAATCCCATAACAGCCTCAAACCAAAGATTATGATAAGGCTCATGATCTAAAAATCATTGACAATAACGGCAGTCTTGGATATTATCGGATTTTAATTTGATGGGCCATTAGCTCAATTGGCAGAGCAACTGACTCTTAATCAGTAGGTCCGGCGTTCGACCCGCCGATGGCCCACCATCGAAAACAAAGGCTCGCAGGCTTTTTCAGCTTGCGGGCCTTTTTGCTGAACTTAACCAAACTGCGCCAAACTGATCAATTTTGCCATCAATCTTGCCATCAATTTTTTTTTAATAACTGCATTTAAAAAACCCCGACAAACACTGCCATCAATGCTATGGCCACCGCAAATGACAGGATTGATTTTTTCATTTCAAAATCTCCAAAATAAAATTAAAAAAATCCGGCATAGCCCCGGACAATGCAGAACAAATAATCATTGTCATGGCGGTAGCAGTGCCGCAAATAACAATAATTCTCCTGGTCCACGGCGTCATTGAGCACCATATTTTTTTCATACTTCCCCTGTTACGCAGCCTCCCGCATGTCGTGATCCTGATATATGATTTCAAGACGGCCCATTAACGCCGCATCTATGACCTTTGAATATAGCCTACGGTATGCCGCTGCACTGTTTGTGATCATCATGTCACCAGGGGTGGTCACCGCACCCTCTCCGACCAGTAGACACCCGGCGGTGTGCTCATCCTTATTACCGCAGTGGATCAGAATGTATTCAAAATTCGGCACATCCTGGACATGAAGCATGCCTTTATGAATATCCGCAAACCGGCTTTTGTACCGACCATGAAAGCCACCAACTGAACGAACACCTATCTTGTATGTTCCAGGCGGTATCCGAGTTTCTCCGGCCACCTTTTCGACCCGATATTCATCTTCCAAACCAAAACAAAAAAATTTCCCATCCACAAACACACGGCTGATTGTGGTTTCTGAATCCGATATGAACCGGTCTATA
>NZ_JBFXHE010000082.1:0-13823 GCF_050177295.1 Desulfobacter sp. | reverse complement strand
GCGTCCACCCCAAAGGCCACGCCCAGGCTGTTGAGCAGGTTGATATTGGTCGGGGCAATGGAAAGGCCTTTTTCGTATTCGGTGATGGCTGCATCAATATGGTTGAGCTGGAACAGTCTGTCGCCACTGATGTTCAGGGACAGGCCGTCAAACTCAACAGCATGGCCGGGACCGAAAAAGGCTGCATGGTCCAGGGCTTTGAGCGCGCAACCCGCCATCTCTTCAACCGGGAAATCATGAAAGGGGAAGCAAATTGTTCCCATGATCAGTTTGGCATTCAGGGCCTGGGATATCTTTTCATTGAGCAGGTCAAGCAGTTTATTACCCTCGGAAGCAGTTTTATAATCCCAGAACACAAAGATGGCAGTAAACGGGTCCAGGCATTCCCAGATGCCTCTCTTTTCATCAAGCACCGAATGAAAGCAGGCGTCAAACACATCATTGGCCGCATCAATGGTCTCTTTCGGTGCTGCCGGATTAATCTGTATGGCTGCCGTGGTAAACGTCTTTTGGGATGCGCAGGTATCGGCTATACGCCGGGAAAAAACCTCAAACGCCTTTGAGGGCTGGATAAGCAGGTCCGAATAGTAAACTTCCGGGGGGCTTAGGTCTGGGGCATCCCCGGCAGTTTTTAAAAACTGGATCTCTTTTGCAACAAATTTTAATATCATAATTAATCTATTAATTCATTAATTTTTTGAGGATGTTGGCAAGGATCTTGTCCTGTCCGGGTTGAAGCGTTCTGGGGTCAATGATGAACCAATCGTCCTCAATACGCCCCACCACGGGCGGATCAAAGGCCCGCAGTTTTTTGTCCAGGGCTGTTACGGACATGGTTTTGGGCCGGATGGTCAGGCACCGGGTGGGCAGGGTCAGCCCGGGATAGGAGCCGCCGCCCGGCCTGGACGCCATATCTGCCAGGGCGAGTTCGGCCCGGTCCCCCGCAGCCTCTGTGACCAGTGATAACAGACGGTCTGCATCCTGGCAGATCTGTTCATAGGGCAGGGTCAGCATTCTCAGGGTGGGGAGCTTTTCAACAGCTACCCGGGTGTCCCGATAAAGCCTGAGCGTTGCTTCCAGGCCCGCCAGGGTCATTTTGTCAATGCGCAGGGCCCGGGCCAGCGGGTTGGCCTTGATCTGGTCCAGGCACTGTTTTGTGCCGACAATAATGCCTGCCTGGGGACCGCCTAAAAGTTTGTCTCCGCTGAAGGTGATCACGTCGGCACCCGAGGCCACCTGTTCAAAAACCGGGGGTTCGGAAGGCAGCCCGAATGCGCTGAAATCAATCAGCGTGCCCGAGCCCAAGTCTTCCATCACTGGAATGCCATGGGACTTTCCAATGCCCGCCAGCTCCTTGAGGCAAACCGATGTGGTGAAACCCTCAATTTTATAATTGGACGTGTGAACCTTGAGCAAAAGCCCTGTCTCTTCGGTTATGGCAAGGATGTAATCATGGGGGTGGGTGCGGTTGGTGGTTCCCACTTCCTTTAAGATGCACCCGCTTTTTATCATTACGTCCGGTACCCGGAAGGCACCGCCGATCTCCACCAGCTCTCCCCTTGAAACAATGACCTGGCGTCCCTGGGCAAGGGTGTTTAAGGCCAGCAGCACGGCACCGGCATTGTTGTTTACAGCCATGGCTGCTTGGGCCCCTGTCAACTCGCAGATCAGCGCTTCAATTGCTTCATAGCGGCTGCCGCGCTTGCCCGTTGCAAGATTGAACTCAAGATTGGAATACGAGGATGAGACCGCCATGATATGATCCAGGGCATCCCGGCATAGCAGTGCCCTGCCAAGGTTGGTGTGCAGGACCACGCCTGTGGCGTTGATCAAAGGGGTGAGCCGGTTTTTCATTTTTTGGGCAGCAATCAGGGCCGCCTGCTTTATTATTGCTTCATCACTGACGATTACGGGCCTGTGTTCAAGTAGTTGTGTGCGGGTATCGTCAATGGCCCTTCGTACGGATTCAAGTACAAGGCTGCGCGGCACCCGTATAAACCGGTCATCTGTTTCGGCAAGGGTCAGAATATGATCCACGCCGGGCAGGGATTTTAATTGTAACTGTTTATCCGGCATTGACTGTTTCATAGTTCATTAAATAAAAATACAGATGATGATTTTCATCAAAATATCCTTAATTATCATTAATTCCTGAAAGGATTCAACCCTAATCTATCGGATCGGACATTTATAAAAAACTATAATTCGGACCCGGGTAAAGTTTTAAGTTTCTGATGCCGATTCACCCCTTAACCTGGTTTGTTTTCAGAAAAATTCACCGGATCAAAGGAGGGATCATGAAGATATTACAAAGCAGTGTGGGCGTGTCGTCCTTTTATATGCTTGAACAAGAGGATACGCTCAAGGAGAAAACATCATCAAGAACAACGACTGCGGGCATCTTGTCATCAACGCGCAATCGTGCAGTATCCGAAATCGCCGCCAGCCTGCCCCTGGTAATGGTGGACCGGGTCAGTATTTCCGGGGCTGCCATCCGGGAAACCAGTACTGAATATAGCCATTCTTTGTCATCACAGTCCAGTGTCTGGGTTGCCGACGAAAATGAAGCGGTTAATTTCTCCCAGCAGGAGATGGTGGAAAAGCTGGTCTCTACTGTGGTTAAGGAACAGGTTTCATCCCTAAGTCTTGCAGCTCTGGGAACTGTGCAGCAGTCCGGAACCGACAGCCTTTCTTCTGGACAGATTAGGTCCGCAAAGACCACGATTACCCTGGACCGCACCACAAGTCATTTTGAACAGGAACAGATGACCTTTGCCTCCCAGGGACAGGTATTGACCGAGGACGGCAGGTCCATCGGTTTTTCTCTGGAACTGGCCATGGACAGAACTACGATGACCGAAACAAGGGAGCAGGCACTGATCAGTACTTGGAAGGAGGAAGTGGCCCTGATTGATCCTTTGATCATCAACCTTGAAGGCGGCGTGCCTGCATTGAGCGATACCCGGTTTGAATTTGACCTGGACAATGACGGTACCACCGAAGAGATCAGCTTTGCCGCATCAGGTTCGGGATTTTTGAGTTTTGACAAGAACAATGACGGCATTATCAACAACGGTTCCGAGCTGTTTGGCCCGGGCACGGGTAACGGCTTTGATGAACTGGCTGCCTATGATCTGGACGGCAACGGATGGATTGATGAAAATGATGACGTGTTTTCCAAGCTTTCTGTCTGGACCCGGGATGAGGATGGCAATGACCTGCTGGTTTCCCTGGCAGATGCGGGCATTGGTGCTGTTTACCTTGGCAATGCCGCCACCGGATTTGAATTGACTGATGCGGATAATGCCCTCACAGGAAAAGTGGCGCGCTCGGGTCTGTTTTTGTTTGAAAACGGCACTGCGGGCGTGATCCAGCAGATTGATCTTGCAGCACGATCCATGGAAACTGAAGCGGTGTCCGGATCAGGCAGCCAGGCAGACCTGTCCCAGAATATGAACACGTCCCGGACCGTTTCCGGAACCCTGGAACCCCAGGCGTCACTGTTCACAGAACCGACATGGCAGACAGAGGCTAAAACGCTTCTGGAAGACATGAGGCTTCAGATTCGTGAAATGGAAAAACAGATTCGCAGGCTTTTTAATATACCGTCAAAGTCGGGGAACAGGCTGAGAAACGCAAACCGTCTTTTTAACCGGATCAGGCTTCCCGGTAAAGGGCCAACACACTGGAACGGGCAAGTTTTTTGATGCCAAAGGGTGACAGCTTTTCAAGGCAGAACCACCTCTTTGCCATTGTGGGTGCCGGTGCGGTTACGGCCGTTTTCCTTGGCTGCGTAAAGGGCCTTGTCCGCCCGTGCAATCAGGGCGTCCAAGTCTTCACCGGGGACAAACTGGGCCACGCCTAAGGAGATGGTGATAGTCCCGATGTCCTTGCCTGAACTTTTGGACTGCCATCTCATTTTTTCAAGGCTGGTGCGGATTTGTTCTGCCAGGATAAAACCGCCGTCCATTTTTGTTTCAGGAAGCACCATGATAAATTCTTCACCGCCGAACCTGCCGGCAATATCCTTGCCTTTGATGTGTTTCTGTAAAAGCTTGGCTAGCAGTTTGAGCACATTATCGCCGGTAAGATGACCGTAGTTATCATTTATTCGTTTAAACAGGTCAATGTCCGCGATAATCAGGGTTAAGGGGGCAGTCTCCTCCTGGGCCTCTTTCATGGGTTTAGCAATGGCATCCTCAAAACCGCGGCGGTTAAGCATCCCTGTGAGCATATCCGTTTTTGCCGCTTCCCGCAGTTTTCTAAGTTCCAGCTTTAGGGCATCAAGGTCGCTGATGGTGTTGTGAACATTATTTTTAAGGTCTGTATTGCCGTCGATGATCCGCCGGGTTTCCGAAACAATATCCTGGGAAATATTTTTAATATCGGATCCGGTTGATGCCTTGCTTAAACGCTCGTTATGGGCTCTGAGCTGGTCTCCCTGCTGGTCCATGCGGTTTTCGGCCTCGGTAAGCTGGGAGGTCATTCCGTCAAGAAGGCTTCCCGCTTTTCTGGTTTGCTCTTCGGTAACAAGCAATGGCCTGTCAGAAACGTAGTGCCTGAACCATTCAAGTACCTTTTGATAGTCTATGCATTCTTTTTTCTTCCGGGCTGCCTGGATATCCTTGTTCAATTCAGGATTTCGGCCTGAGGCATACTCATACCACACCGAATATACAATTGGAGTATAAGGAAGTTTAAGTTCGGAGATCTCTTTGAGAATTATTCGCAGATATCTTCCTGAGGCTTCCAGGGAATCAGGATATAAGTTTTCTAGCATTGAGTTCCCTTCCGTGTTTTTTTTAAAGCAAAAAAAGGCCTTTTGTGGTAGATTCTCTTAATTTTTTATTTATGTCAA
The DNA here is from genome assembly GCF_050177295.1 of Desulfobacter sp. Taxonomy (NCBI): domain Bacteria; kingdom Pseudomonadati; phylum Thermodesulfobacteriota; class Desulfobacteria; order Desulfobacterales; family Desulfobacteraceae; genus Desulfobacter; species Desulfobacter sp. Next base: position 8,965 of record NZ_JBFXHE010000082.1, on the reverse strand, counting down.
CATAGGATCGAAAAGGGCGCTCATGCAGAAAACAGCAAAAGAATATATTATTTTCCCTCTGGATTTTCCCACCATGGAGGCGGCCCAGTCCCATATCCGGCAGCTTGACGGCCGGGTGGGTATGTTTAAAATAGGCCTTGAACTGTTTATCCGCCAGGGTCCGGCTGTGGTGGCGATGGTCAGAAAGATGTCCAGTGCCGGTATTTTTCTGGATTTGAAACTACATGATATCTCAGCCACGGTTGGCCGGGCCATGGCCCGGGTGGCGGATTTCGGGGTGGATCTGGTAACAGTCCACGGCGCGTCCTCACAAGAAATGCTTGGGGCAGCCGTTGAAAATGCCGGTAAGACCAAAGTGCTTGCCGTGACCCTGCTTACGGACAATGACGCAGATACGGTCCGGGCCCAGGGGTTTAAGGATGAATATGTCAATGCCCCGGAAAAGCTGGTGCTGCTGCGGGCCCGCATGGCCCTGGACGCCGGATGTGCCGGTGTGGTGTGCTCAGGGCAGGAAACCGCCATGTTGAAAACACAATTGGGTAAAGGGTGGCTGGCTGTTACGCCGGGGATCAGGCCCCGATGGCACTTGCCTCCCGGGGATGACCAGAAACGGGTTGTCACCCCGGTGAAGGCTGTGCAGGCCGGTTCTGATTATATTGTTATTGGCCGGCCCATCCGGGATGCTGGCGACCCGGCCCGGGCCGCTGAAAAGGTGGCCCTGGAAATTGAAGCCGGTCTGTCCGGCTCTGCCGGGAAGGACAGCCTGACAGACCGGCTTTAAAAAATAGGAAAAAGACTCGTTTTTAATTATTGTTCTTTGTCCAGACCAAAGGCTGCGTGCAGGGTCCGCACAGCCAGTTCCGCATATTTGGCCAGGATCACGCAAGAAATACGGATTTCAGAGGTTGAAATCATGCGGATGTTGATGTTTTCTTCGGCCAGGGCCTTGAACATCACCGCAGCCACGCCGGAATGGCTTTTCATCCCCAGACCGATTACTGATATTTTGGCAATCTCGGTGGCGGTTCTTATTTCGCCGGCATTGATCTGATCCGCCACTATTTCGGAAATTTCCATTGCCCGGTTAAAATCGTCCTTGGTCACGGTAAAGGTCAGGTCTGTTTCACCGCCGGGGTCTGTTTCACCGCCGCTGCGGGAGTTCTGGATGATCATGTCCACGGAGATGCCGGCTTCGGCAAGGGCCCCAAAAACCTTGGCAGAGATGCCGGGCTGGTCAGGGACACGCTTGAACGTGATTCTTGCTTCATTCATGTCACAGGTGATGCCGGACACCACCGGGCTTTCCATATCCTCACTTTCGTTGACAACCATGGTTCCTTCCTCCTCGTTGAATGATGACCGGACATGTACGGGCACATTGTATTTTTTTGCAAATTCCACAGACCTGATCTGGAGGACCTTTGCTCCCAGAATGGCCATTTCAAGCATTTCTTCATAGGAAATTCTGCTGATTTTCCTGGCTTTGGGGCAGATCCTTGGATCGGTTGTGTACACCCCGTCCACGTCGGTGAAGATTTCACAGACATCGGCTTTGAGCGATGCGGCAATGGCAACGGCCGAGGTGTCAGACCCGCCCCGGCCCAGGGTGGTGATGTCCCCGTTGTCGTCCGCACCCTGGAACCCTGCCACCACGACGATATTTCCCTCGTCCAGGGCCTCACGCAGGTTCTGGCTGTCGATCTCCCGGATTCTGGCCTTGCCTGACATATGATCGGTGTGGATACCGGCCTGAAACCCTAGGAAGGATTTGGCTTTAATCCCTCTTGATTTGAGCATCATGGCCATTAAGGCGGCCGTGGTCTGCTCTCCGGTTGCCAAGAGCACGTCCAGTTCCCGTTTATCCGGGGTTTTGGATACCTGCCCGGCAAGGCTGATCAGGTTATTTGTCACGCCTGCCATGGCTGAAAGCACCACCACCATCTGGTCTTTGTTTTCATGGGCCTTTTGCACCCGGTCGGCCACTTTGGAGATCCTTGCGATATCTGCCACAGATGTGCCGCCAAATTTTTGCACCCGTAACGCCATTGTGTCTCCCAAAACTTTAGCTTTTGTTAATATATTTATTATAAAGGTAGAATGCTTAACAGATTTATTCCGGCTTGTCCAGACGGGGAAAAGGTTATTTTTCTATTAAAGCCGGCATCAAATTCAAACTGGATGTGAAGATCAAATGCAAAGCCGGTTTCAATGAGAAGGCCAGGCCATTCCACCACGGTGACGCTGTCCTGTCCCATCTGGTCCTCAATGCCGATATAGTCCAGCTCGTCCGGGTCCGAAAGCCGGTACAGGTCCAGGTGGCACAGGCGCATTTTGCCTGCCGGATATTCATTCATGATGGTAAAGGTGGGGCTGGTGATATAGTACCCGTCCGCCACGCCCAGCCCCCTGGCAAGGCCCTGGACAAAACAGGTCTTGCCGCAGCCAAGGTTCCCTGTCAGGGCCATGGCGCAACTTAACTGCTGCTCCCGGATATACAGGCCCAGGCGCCTGGCCAGCTCCTGGGTCTGTTCCGGGCTTTGGGATATAATTTCTTTCATAACAAGTCGTTTAAATGCTATTTAAAGCTTGGGGAATGCCCGCGACCATATCTGATGCTGAAAATCCTAGGGCATGGTCTTCGGCCAGAAGATCCCCGCACTGCCCGTGAACATAAACGCCTGCAAGGGCAGCGGATTCCGGGGGCAGATCCTGGGCCAGGAATGCCGCGATCATGCCGGCGAGTACATCGCCCATGCCGCCGCAGGCCATGCCAGGGTTGCCAGTGGGACAGATAAATACGGCCCCATCCGGGCAGGCCACAAGGGTCTGGGCTCCTTTGAGCACCAGGATAACCTTGTATTTTTCTGCAAAGTTCCGGGCGGTTTCCATTCGGTTCTGCTGAATATCAGCCGTGGATTTCCCCGTAAGACGGGCCATTTCACCGGGGTGGGGGGTCAGGATCACCGGGGCCTTGACCGTATTCAGAATATCAGGATCATTTGCAATGCAGTTCAGGCCGTCGGCATCAATGACCATGGGTACGGATACTATGGAAATAATGGCTTTTATCAGTTCCCGGGTGCCGGGATCCGTACCCATACCCGGACCCAGAGCCAAAGCGGATTTGTCTGCCAAAAGTGTGATAATGTCATCCAGGGCTGCGGCATCCAGGCCGCCGGACGGGGTCTGGGCAAGCGCGGCTGTCATGGGTTCGATGACCATGAGTTCCATGACGGGCATAAGCTTTTCAGGAACGCCTAAGGTCACAAGGCCGGCACCGGTTCTCATGGCAGCGTTGGCGCACAATGCCGCGGCCCCGGTTTTGCCGGGTGAACCGGCCAGTACCAGCAAATGACCGAAACTGCCTTTATGGGCATTGAAATCCCTGGCCGGTATCAGGGCTGCAATATCAGGGGGTTCGGGCAAAAAAATATGGGGGGACTGCGCCTTTGCAATGTGGCCGGGAATGCCAATGTCAATGACCTCCAGGTCACCGGTGTGAAAATTGCCCGGGTACAGAATGTGCCCTGCCTTGACAAAGGCAAAGGTGGCTGTGGCATCTGCCTGGATGGCTACCCCGCACACGGCACCTGTATCGGCATTGATTCCCGAAGGGATGTCCACGCTGAAAACCGCTTTGCCCGAATCGTTGATCCGTTCAATCACATCACGGTAAATGCCCCGGACATCGGAATTGAGTCCTGTGCCGAAAATGGCGTCCACAAACAGGTCATGGTCCAGCAGGATTTCGGCTGCCGCTTCCAAAGCCTCCTGGTCGGGAATTTCAATGAACTGTGACAGGGAATGCTCGGCCAGAAGATCCAATACCAGATCCATATTTGCCCTGGCATCACCCTGGACCCGGTCCCGGGTGGACAAAAGAAAGAAGCTGACGCTCACCCCCATCTCCATGAGGTAGCGTCCCATCACAAACCCGTCGCCGCCATTGTTGCCCCGGCCCGCCACCACAGCCACCCTGACGCCTTCAAGGTCAAAGTGGTCGGAAAGCATCTCTAAGGCACCCCGGCCTGCATTTTCCATGAGTACCCGGCCTGGAATGCCAAAGGTTTCAATGGTGTTTTTATCCATCTGCTGCATCTGTTCGGTGGTGACAATGATCATGATTTGCCTTCCTTATTTTAAGGCCATTACCTCTTCATATCTGAAGCAGGACACCAGGTGGTCGTTCACCATGCCCGTAGCCTGCATGTAGGCATAGATGATGGTGGACCCGGTAAATTTAAACCCGCGCTTACATAAATCCTTTGAAAATGCATCGGACTGACTGGAGGTCGCCGGCACCTGGTCCTGGCCGGTATAGTGGTTGATGATGGGAGCCCCGTCCACAAACCGCCAGGCATAGGCGTCAAAGGTGCCGAAGGCCTCCTGGATTTTTAAAAACGCCTGGGCATTGGTAACTGCAGACCGGACCTTGAGTTTGTTTCTGATGATGCCGGGGTCTTTCAGCCGCTTTTGAATATCGGCTTCGCTGAACCGGGCGATCCTTTCAGGGTCAAACCCACAGAATGCATTGCAATATCCCTGACGGCGCTTGAGAATTGTCAGCCAGGACAATCCTGCCTGGGCCCCTTCCAGAATGAGAAATTCAAAAATTTTACGGTCATCGTGGACCGGCACTCCCCATTCCGTATCATGGTAACGGATATATAACGGGTCGCTGGTCACCCAGCCGCAGCGTCTAATATCGTTCATGACAGATCTATACAATAAGTTTGGGTAATGCGCTATCGTTAATCACAATTTGTTTATCATAAAAGGCAGAATCAGCCTCTACAAGGCGGCAAACCGGCTGATCCCCGCGTTTTTTGCCTCTTCGACAGCTTTGTTGAACTCAGTCACAGAAACAGGATTTTCTAATCCTTTCACATGGCGTGCCTTCCCACAAGGTCTATATTGATCCATGATGTTAACATAGGTGTTTCTCGAGACATGGTTGGCAATAAATGACATCACCTCCCCGGTTCCGGCAATCCCGGAAGGCATGACCAAGTGCCTGACCAGTACCCCCCGTGTGGCAATACCATTTTCATCAAGCTGCAGATCCCCAACCTGCCGATGCATTTCGACAACGGCTTTTGCGGCTACTTTGGGATAATCCGGCGCATTGCAGGTCTGTCCGGCAATAACCGGATCCCAAAATTTAAAATCCGGCATATAAATATCGATCACCCCCTCCAGCAGTTTTAACGTCTCCACCTTGTCGTATCCGCCGGAGTTATATACCAAGGGTATCCTTAATCCCCCGTCAATGGCCATATCAAGGGCAGACAAAATCTGTGGCACCACATGGGTAGGGGTCACAAAATTAATGTTATGGCAACCGTTATTCTGCAGGATCAACATCATGCCAGCCAACTGCCCGAGCCCACACTCCTCTCCGTTCCCCTGGTGACTGATATCGTAATTCTGGCAAAAATTACATTTCAGGTTGCAGTGGGTGAAAAAAATGGTCCCGGAGCCAAAAGCCCCTACCAATGGAGCTTCTTCTCCAAAATGGGCGTTAAAACTTGAAACAACCGCTTCTTCACCGGTAGAGCACTCACCCAACTCCCCGGAAAAACGGTCGACTTTACACGCTCTGGGACAAATCTCGCAGGATTTTAACAGATGTCGCGCTGTATTGATTTTATCCCGGAGCAGCCCTTTTTTTTGGGTTTCAATATAAGCGGGTTGAAAGGCTGGCATTGTATACTCCTTTTTATTTGATCACAGATCAATCAGGCAGGCCGACAGGCTAAACAGCCATGCCCTTGGCCCGGTGCTTCCCCTCGGCTTTTGCCTCATAAAGCGTCTTATCCGCAGCGTCGATCAAGGTCTGCGGAGTAGTGCCGGGATCCCCCCCGGTCACCGACACCCCGATGCTCAGGGTCAAATGAGAGGCAATCGGAGAATAGGCATGTGCTATGTCAAGGTCATCAACCTCACGGATGATCTGTTCAGCCGTATCCATGGCCCGGTCCAAATCACAGTAAGGCAGGACAGCGGCAAACTCCTCGCCGCCGTAGCGGGCAACAAAATCACCGGCCCGCTGCAATGTGCCTTTGATGGCTGAAGCAACCCGGCGCAACACCACATCTCCTTTGCCGTGGCCGTAATTATCATTGTACTGCTTGAAATTATCCACATCCATAATCAGCAGTGCAATGGGTTTTTCCGATCGCATGGACCGGTTCCACTCCTTTTCCAGCACCTCATCGAACCGGCGGCGGTTGGGAATTTCCGTGAGGGCGTCGATAAATGCAAATTTTTCCAGCAGATCCTGCTTGCGCTTCAAATTCAACTGTATTTCAACCCTGGCCTTGACCGTGGGCGGATGAAAGGGTTTGGTGATGTAGTCCAGCGCGCCCACTGCAAATCCTTTGGTCTCATCCATAACCTCGGAAACCGCAGTCACGAATATGATGGGGATATGCTTGGTCTCTTCGTCGTTCTTCAAAATTTCGCAAATCTGATATCCGTCCATGTCAGGCATGAGGATATCCAGCAGAATGATGTCCGGAGGAGATTCGGCCCGGGCTATTTTCAAGGCCCGTTCCGATGTTACGGCCGCAGAGATCTTGTAATCCTCCTTGAAAAGCTCCATCAGCATCTCAATGTTCTGTTTGTTATCGTCCACCAATAAAATTTTTTGACGGCTGTTTCTCTTGTATGTCATACTATTTTTCTCCTGGGTATCTCAAAACTGTTCGATGATTTCGTCCAGTTTTTCCTGGGCGCTTTCAAAATCAAAGGCATCCATAAACCCAATCAATTGTTTTATCATTTCATCACCGGCCAGGGAGACCAAGCCCGGGTGTATTTTTTCAAGGAGAGTTCTTGCCGCATCCAGATCATCATCTAAAAGTTGTTTCAATTCGGTCAATTCTTCAACCGCAACCGGAGCATCCTCCGGCTGTGCCCCGCTACCGCTCTGTGTTCTAAAAATACCGGGAAGCCCCTTGTTCAGACCTTCTATAACCACACCCATTTTATCCGCAAACAGGGTCCAGGAAGGGGCGTCCGGAACAAGTGTTCCTTGTTTGGCAGCGGCCTCAACATCAGCGGCAGCCCCGGAGAGTTCCATCGCCCCCAGGTTGGCGCCTACACCCTTTATGGAATGGGCTTTTCGCAGGACCGTTTCCATATCTCCCCCGGCCAGGGCCGACGCGATATCATCAACAGCAGTCCTGTATTCAGAAAGAAAAGAGTGTAGTAATTTTTGATACAGGTTGACATTGTTGTTGGACCTGAAAAGCCCTGTGTCCACCTCAATACCAGGCAATTCAAAGTCAGAGAGAATACTATTTTCAGATTTCTTTTTTACGGATACACCGGCAGCCTTTTCCTTTCCGGGTGAGATCCATTTGCCCAATACGGCAAACATCGCCTCCGGATCAATGGGCTTGGGCAGGTAATCGTTCATTCCTGCCCCAATACATTTCTCACGGTCTCCTTTTAATGCATGGGCGGTCATGGCAATGATCGGCAGATCCCGGAACCGCTCCAGGGCACGGATTTTTGCCGTGGCTTCAAACCCGTCCATCTCAGGCATCTGGATATCCATAAGCACAATATCATAAACCGATGTTTCGAGCTTTTCCAGAGCAATGTGGCCGTTTTCCGCTGTCTCGACTATCATGCCCTCGCTTTCCAGCCACTCCCTGGCCACCTCCTGGTTGATCATGTTGTCTTCCACCAGCAGAACGGTTCCCCCTGACAGATGAAGCTGCTTGTCTGGGCCGGGGCTCGGGGTGCCCGTGACGGAAGGCGTGATCATGCTTGATTTGCGGCCGAATAACCCCATGATGCTGTCAAACAGCAGGGACTGATTTACGGGTTTATGGAGAAATGCATCCAGGAAAGATTTTTCCGCCTGCCCGATAAGGTCTTCCCGAGCATAGGCTGAAACCATGCAGATAATGGGTATTTTGGGGATTTCAAGTTTCCGTTTGATGCGCTTGGCCGTCTCCAGCCCGTTCATTCCCGGCATTTTCCAGTCCATGAGGACCAGGTCAAAAAGGTTTTTCTCTTTTGACAGGATCCCAAGGGCCTCTTCTCCTGATCCGGCAGTCACGGCCTCCATTTGAAAGGAGGTAATCATATCCGCCAGGATATCCCTGGCGGTCTTGTTGTCGTCCACGATGAGGACCCGCAGTCCGCGAAGATCCATAGGGGTGTCAGGCTTGATTTCTTTTTCAGGCGGCTGTCGGTCAAATTTGGCGGTAAAAGAAAAGGTGCTGCCCTGTCCGGGAAGGCTGTCAACCGCTATGGTACCGCCCATGAGCCGGACCAGCCGGCTGGATATAGCCAGCCCCAGGCCGGTGCCGCCGAATTTCCGGGTGGTGGAGGTGTCTGCCTGGGTAAAGGACTGGAATATGCTCTTGATTCTTGCCGGGTTTATGCCGACGCCGGTATCCCTGACCAGGAATCTCAGACAGGCCTTGTCACTTCCGCGGTTTTCTGCCGGCGCCGTATTTTCAACCGAGACCACAACCTCCCCCTGGTTTGTAAACTTGATGGCATTGCCGGTTAGATTAATCAGTATCTGTCCCAGGCGGACCGGGTCCCCGACCAGGGCAGACGGCACATTCTCTTCCAGATGGACCGCAAATTCAATGTCTTTATCAAAGGCCTTGAATGCAAACATCTCACTGAGATCGGCCATGACCTCATAAAGGGAGAAGTCGGTCTTCTCAAGGTCCAGCCGTCCGGCCTCGATTTTGGAAAAATCCAGAATGTCATTGATTACTGCCAGCAGGGTTTTGGAAGAAACAATGATTTTACGCAGGTATTCTTGCTGTCTGTCCGTGAGGGAGGTGCGTGAAAGCAGTCCGGTAAGCCCCATAACGGCATTCAGGGGCGTTCTTATCTCATGGCTCATATTGGCCAGAAATTCACTTTTTGCCTGGGAAGACGCCTCTGCCGCTTGCCGCTTTTTTTCAGACATCTCTTTTTCCAGACGGGC
>NZ_JBFXHE010000081.1:12119-13862 GCF_050177295.1 Desulfobacter sp. | reverse complement strand
TCTGCTGAAATTGCTGACCACAAATCTCGTGGTAATATAATGGATTGCCGTACTCCTGCCAGCCAGGTTGAATTTGTTGGTTAACATTCCATTGTTTTTAGCTGAAAGTTAATCGTTTAACTTTCATAGATATACAAAAAAACTGATATACAAAAAAACTGAGTCAAGTTCTAACGAACTTGCTCAGTTTTTTTTTGTTTTCATTTCTCTTTCATTTTGTACCCGAAACTGGTTTCAACCGGAAAAAATTCGGGTGGACTCTTTAATTGCCGTGCCCACTCAAATCCGTTATAATCAGGATAAATATTTACAGGAAACTTTATGTGGAGGAAAAATATGGCAAATCAATTTAAGACTGGCATGCTGCTGATCATGATGACCGGTTTGTTCCTGGTGCTCGGATATCTTTTGGCCGGACAGACCGGCATGTTCATTGCCCTGGTTTTTGCCGGTGTCATGAATATTTCAAGTTATTGGTTTTCCGACAAGGTTGTTTTAAGAATGTACCGGGCCCAGCCCCTGGAGCGCTCCCAGGCCCCGGGTCTGTTTGATACCGTGGCCCGCCTTGCACGCCAGGCAGGGCTCCCCATGCCCCAAATTTATCTTATTCCCGAATCCGCTCCCAATGCCTTTGCCACGGGCCGGAACCCGGAAAATGCCGTTGTCGCCGTGACCCAGGGATTGATGAACATGATGAATCAGGAGGAGCTTGAAGGGGTGCTGGCCCATGAACTGGGTCATGTAAAAAACCGGGATATCCTTATTTCTACAATTGTCGCCACCCTGGCCGGGGCAATCATGTGGATCGCGTCCATTGCCAGGTTTTCAGCATTTTTCGGCGGCAGGGATGATGAGGACGGCGGACTTGGGATCATTGGCGTGCTTGTGGTTTCCATGGTGGCGCCCATTGCCGCCATGGTTGTGCAGATGGCGGTGTCCAGATCCAGGGAATACCTGGCAGATGCCGCCGCCGCAAGTATTACCGGAAACCCCAGTGGCCTGGCATCAGCGTTGTCAAAGCTGGGGGGCTTCAGCCGCAGCCGGGCCCAGGTCGATGCCAGCCCTGCCACGGCCCACATGTTTATTGTCAATCCGTTGACCGGAAAACAGATGATGAACCTGTTCTCCACCCATCCGCCCATTGAAGAGCGTGTGGCCCGTCTCGTGGGATCGCGGCCCCATACCCGGAATTTTTCCGGCAACCCTCATCAGGAAAACAGAGACTGCCGTTCCGGCGGTGCAACCATGGACGAACAGAGCCGGTCATTCTGGGACAACATGTCCTGATATCGAAGGGAAATAAAAGACAGTCAGTCAAAGCGAATTTTGTCATATTTCAGAAAAATTGCCTTGCGCTTTGCCATGTGTTTTGGCATGATTACACGGTGGCAAGAGGTAAGAGGGTGAAGCGCTCAGGTTTATCCTGTATTTGGGATGCCTTGAGTTTCATTATTTGTTGCGGGCTTTGTGGCCCATTTGCGTTTTTTAAAACTTAAGGAGAGAGCAAGGCTGACCCCATGAATATTTTTGACCCTGTTTTAGCCCCGCAAAATCAGATCCTTCGATCCCCGGAACCCGCACTGCCGTCCACGGCCCAGACTCCCGGGCCTGGTATGCTTGCCCCCATCCCTGTCCCCCGGGACACGTATACCCCTTTGGAATTTGCCGCCATCACCATCACCATTGCTTCGGCCGCTACCATTGGGTCAAACATGGTGGATGTGCACAACGGGACCATGAGCA
>NZ_JBFXHE010000081.1:0-12019 GCF_050177295.1 Desulfobacter sp. | reverse complement strand
CTTGCCCCCATCCCTGTCCCCCGGGACACGTATACCCCTTTGGAATTTGCCGCCATCACCATCACCATTGCTTCGGCCGCTACCATTGGGTCAAACATGGTGGATGTGCACAACGGGACCATGAGCAAAGCCCAGGCTGTGGTCAATGGCCTTGCCAAAGGGACTGCGGCTTCGCTTATTCTCTCTTTGACCGATAAAAAAACTCTGGTTGATATCGGCATCACAGCCGCAGCGCTTGCCGGGGCCGGATATTTGATCGATAAAATAATGAAAAAAGGCCCGGATGCCTCGTGTAACTCCCGGGGAACGGATGCCCCATGAATAGCTGTACACGCCGCCCTTTTACCATTGTCAGTGAACTGCCCAACCGGATGCGGCTGAAAGGACGGTTCCTGCGAAATCCGGATCTGGATCCCGATTACCTGGAAGCCTCCCTGGAAACCATACCGGGCGTTGAATCCGCACGATTTAACGGCAGGGCCTCTTCTGCCATTGTCAGGTATGACGGCCGGACAGAAACAAGGGCTGCCGTATTCGGATGCATCCAGGATCTGCCCCTGAGTGTGTTCAACGGAAAAAACGACAGAAAATCGCCTCCTTCGCTGTTGGCCCTGTCGGTGAAAGGGATGCTCTCCCTTACCTGTCTTTTTCTGCCTGCATTATTTGCCGCTCCCCTAGCCCTGGTGCTGTCCGTGCCTGTGATTCTGAGCGGCCTGGTCTGTCTTTGGAACCGGAAGCTGAAGGTTGAGGTCCTGGATGCGGCAGCCGTATCGTTTTCCCTGTGGCGGCGGGATTATTTTACAGCGACCGCCATTGTAACCCTGCTTGCCCTGGGGGAATATTTTGAAAAACTCAGTGAAACGAAAACCACGGGACTGCTTAAAAGCCTGCTAAAACCCCAGACCGACAAAATATGGATAGAAAAGGACGGCCAGGAGATCCAGATATCCTTTGAAGAGGCGGGTATTGGAGACCGGGTGGTTTGCGGGCCCGGTGAAATGATTCCCCTGGACGGCCGGGTGGTGGACGGCGAGGCTGCGATTAATCAAAGTTCAGTGACAGGGGAGTCTGTACCCGTCCATGTCAAGCCGGGAGATGAGGTCATTTCAGGCTCCGTCATTGAGGAGGGCCGCATTATTTTTGAGGCCGTCCATGTGGGCGCGGAAACATCCGTGGCAAGGATTTCAAAATTTTTGGAAGACTCGTTGCGGTATGCATCCGATTCCCAGAAGAAAAGTGATGAACTGGCAGATAAACTGGTGCCCCTCACCTTTGGCTTGGGCGTCGGCCTGTTTGCCCTGACCCGGGATCTTGAAAAAGCGGCGGCTGTGCTTACCGTGGATTACTCCTGCGTGATCAAGCTGTCCAGCCCTGTTGCCGTACGTGTGGCCATGCATACCGCAGCCCTCCAGGGCGTACTGCTTAAAGGTGCCCAGGCCGTGGACAGTCTGGCCAGGGTGGACACCCTTGTATTTGATAAAACCGGCACCCTGACCCGGGGAGAACTTCAGGTGACCGATATATTCAGTGCCCAAGGTCTGGATGAGGACCAGCTTCTCGTACTGGCCGCCTCTGCGGAGGAACATTATGCCCATCCCGTGGCCGCAGCCGTGGTGGGCGCGGCCCGGGGCAGGGGGCTTGGGCTTTCTCCCACCAGCCAGGTGGACTTTATCGTGGCCCACGGGGTGTCTGCCTATATTGACGGTCTCAATGTCCTGGTGGGCAGCCGGCACTTCATAGAGGATGACGAAGGCATTGACTGCTCAGGTGCTGATGAAGCGGCGCTTGCTTTTCAGAAAGAGGGAAAAAGCCTGCTCTATGTGGCCCGGGACGGGAATCTTGAAGGGGTTTTAGGGCTGCGGGACGAACTTCGGCCCGAGGCCCCGGCAGTGCTTGCCGGGCTTAAGGCCGCCGGCATTAAGAAAATTATTATCCTCACCGGAGACACGGAACGTACCGCCAATGCTCTGGCCGCTTCTCTGCCGGATGTGGACGAGGTGTATGCCGGGCTCCGGCCCGAGGATAAAGCCGATATTGTGGACCGGCTCAAGGATAAAGGCTGCTTCCTGGGTTTTACCGGAGACGGGGTGAACGATGCCCCGGCCCTGGTGTCTGCCCATGTGGGGATTTGTCTGCCCTCGGGTGCGGACCTGGCCAAGGAGTCTGCCCAGGTGATCCTGCTCAAGGAAGATTTGAACAGCCTGCTCACTGCCCGGCTGATTGCCGTGCGCTGCCAGGAAACCATACAGCAGGCCTTTGTTTCCGCGGTGTCCCTTAATTCCTCCTTTTTATTGCTGGCCTCCCTGGGATGGCTTCGCCCGGTGGCCGCAGCAATCCTTCACAATATATCCACTTTGGGGATCATCGGGTATGCAGGCATGAGGGAAAGTCAGCTTATTGAAAAGGCTCCAAAGACACCTGAAAAAGGTATCAATATCATTTGCGACAGACTATAGTAAACCCAATAATTGAATTAAAAAAGAGGGAAAAATGTATTCGTCATTGCTTGATGCCCCTGTAAATGAAGAACTTGTACTGCTCCAGATCACCAATCCTGTCCTGGAAAAATGGATGCAACACATGGGGCTGTTTACCGGCGGGCGCATTATCCGGCATGACGAAGACTTTAATTTTAATTCTGTTCGGGTGCACGGGGAAAATGGTGACGTAGTTATTCCGGCAGGCATGGTCATGAAGCTGTATATTCACCTGGAATCCGGGGAAAAGATTCCTTTGAGCCAAATGAAAAAAGGCCAGGAAGGCCATGTGGAGATTCATTCCGGCGGGCGGTTTATTGAAAAGGCCCTGGCGCATTTAGGCCTTCCCGTGAATGGAAATATCCGCTTTATCCGCTCCTTACCCCATATGGATTACCTGGTTTTGATCAACCGGCGGGAAAGAACCCGGCTGTCCGAAGGGGAAACCGCAAGGATATGGGGACACTACCCGGGGAAAGATTCCACCCAGTTCTACTTTGCCAGAAAAGGCCTTGATTTTGAGGTTACGGAAGTGATGGGCGGGCCAAGGGGCGTCAAACACCTGAAAACACACCGGGTGACTGTTGGTGTAAAGCTGACACTGGAATCCATTGACCAGGCCAATTCCCTGCAGGGGCATGGGTCAGGAAGCGCACCCATTGCCATATCAAGTCCGGGGGGACTGCGCCTTTTTCTTACGCCTGAAAAGGCCGGCGCAGTCATCGTCCGGACGGCATTTTAATTTGATGTTGCATTGGCTTCTGTTCTTGCCTCTTCCCACAGCGAACCGTACTTTTCCTTGGCTTTTCCCAGGCCTTGGGAAACACTTTTCTGGGTTTTGTAAACCGTTTTCATGGCCCCTTTGATAACCCGGTCGGACAGACTGGTTTTGGCAATATCCTCTTCCGTCTTTTTTCCGGCTTTTTTGCCTGCTTTATAGGTAAGGTAGCCTGCGGCACCAAGAATAACCCATCCCAGGGGGTGTGCGACAACTGGTACACTCATTATTCTTCTCCTTGATCTGTTGTTTCTGCATTATCTGTTTTTGCATTATCCTCTGGGCCCGGAACTTCCGTAATCCGGGAAGCAGCAGCTTCGTCCTGTCCCTTTTTCTTGCCTGCTCTGTAAAGGGCATATCCGCCTACGCCGAGTATGACCCAGCCCAGGGGGGATGCTGTCAATGGCAGATAAAACATAATGCTCTCCTTAATATGTGAATTTGTGTTAACGGAAACATATTATATATTTCCCATGGATTTAACTATAAGTCTGAAAAATTTTATTGTCAACTATTTAAATTCATTAGTTATTTTAACTACAGCTAACTTGAAATGCAAAAAGTCCAATGTTTGTAATTCCTGAATTTATTTCAGGCAACATGTAAAACCCTATCTGTGTTACTTTTCCGGAAATCAAGTCGTTTTGATGGAGTGCTAATAATTTAATAACAGATTGTGAAATATGTTGAATCCACACATTTTTTTGAATGTTTTTTTCAGGCTTTAGGCTTGTCAGGTGCAGACAGCGCTTTTTGGGATTTTTTCTCAGAATGGTATAGAAAATGGTGCCACAGGGCAGTGCCCGCAAGCAACACACCGGCACCGGTGTGGATGTTTTTCATTAGTTTGTTTCTTTTTAAAAAGGGTGCCGTGATCACCGCAACCCCTAAACTGGCTGTCATGGTGATTTTGGCGATCTCTTTTTTTATTTCAGAATCTATTTTTCCTGGCATTTCTTCGTTTTCTTCGTCTGATGGTTTTCTGGGTTCCTTTTCCGGTTTCCACTGCCAGAGCGCAGGTCAGAACAGTTGCCAGCCCGCAGGCTATGGGTATAAACGGTGCCATATTTCCTCCTGAAAAGCAATTGAATTTATTTATTGTGATAATCTAATGCCAGATATTAGTTCAAACTAATTTTATAGTCAATAAATAATTTTATATGTTGATAAAAATTTTACAAATAGGTAGAGATAAAATTAATGTAATAAAATTAATTAAGACTGCATTAAAAGTTTGAATCAACTAACGAGTTGTGGTAGATTGGCGTTTAAAAATAAATAGTTTAGGCGAAGAAACATATGAATAAAAAATTAAACGGTAGTTCCCAGGCAATCACCCGAAGCCTGTTGAAAAAAAAAGGCATCCGGGTCAGGCAGTTCATCCCCGGCAGGATGCGGGTGCAGGTTGCGTCCTGCCGCCAGGATACCCAAAAGGCCTTGTGGATGCAGAATTTTATGAACCGTCAGATGGGCGTGACCCGGGCAGATGTCCGCGCCCCGAGCGGGTCGGTCATTATCCTGTTTGATCCGCGCAAAACAGATCTTGGCAGCCTGATTCAGGCTGTTCTGGCCCAGGTGTCCCATCCCGTGACCTTTCCCAATGACAAGCCTGCCGGCGGCCTGGCATGTACGGACTGTCTGTGCCCCCTCCATGAAGACGCATCCTTTCCAGCCAAGGCCAGGCGGGTGACATGGCTCTCTTCTGTCATGATTTTTGCTTTGGTCCGAAAATGGATATTCGGCCTGGCGCTGGCCCAGAATCCCCTAAGTTTTCTGGGGGTAGCCGCCATTGCCGGCACCCTTCCTCTGATCAAAGAAGCTGTCAGAGACACCGCAGAAAAGAAAAAAGTGACGGTCAAACCCTTTCTGGCTGCAGGGTCCGTTGCCACGATCCTGATGGGGGAAGCCTTTTCCGCCATCCAGATCCTGTGGATTTATAATGTGGCTGAACTTACCGAAGATTATGTGGCCCAGCGGTCCAGAAAAGCCATTCGCAGCATATTGGAAGTTGCCCCGGCCACTGCCTATGTGATGCGGGACGGCATGGAGATTGAAACCTCTGTGGCCGACATCCGCCCCGATGATGTGGTGGCGGCCCATACCGGGGAGAAGATCCCGGTGGACGGCACCATTCTGGACGGGGACGCCCTGGTGGATGAAGCCAGCATTAACGGCCGCTCGGAAGCAGTGTTTAAGGATATCGGGGACAAGGTCTATGCAGGTACCATTATTTCCCAGGGAACCCTGTTCATCCGTACTGTGAAAACCGGCCAGGATACCTATCTTGCCGGAATCATGCGCATGGTGGAAGACTCCCTTGCCAATAAAGCGCCGGCCGAGCAGAAAGCGGACGAACTGGCGGCACGGCTCCTGAAAATCGGCCTGGCCGCCACGGCAGCCACCCTGGCCCTGACCCTGGATCCTTTGCGGGCCCTGACCGTCATGCTGGTGATGTCCTGCCCGTGCGCCACGGTTCTTGCCGCCTCATCGGCAGTCACCGCAGCCCTGGCCAATGCGGCGAAACATTCCATCCTCATCAAGGGCGGCCTTTATCTTGAAACCGTGGGCAAAACCGATGTCTATTGCTTTGACAAAACCGGCACCCTGACCCAGGACCTGCCCCGGATCATGACCATTACCGGCAGGACTCCGTCTATTTCTGAAGATATGATCCTCTCTCTGGCCGCCACAGCCGAGTCCCACAACCAGCATCCCATGGCCCGGGCCATTCTGGCCGAAGCCGAAAAGCGAAATTTAACTGTTCAGGCCCATGCGGTTTGCGAATTCAAAGCCGGCCGGGGCGTATCATGCAATATCGGCTGCGAGGAAGTAATCCTGGTGGGCAACCGGCGGTTTATGAACGAGCATGAGGTGGATCTGCGCTGGTTTGATAAAAAAGCAGCCGCACAAAGGGCTCTTGGCCGCACCGTTATTTTTGTGTCCAGAAACGGCAGTGCCACGGGTATGATGGGGATTGCCAACCCCATCCGGCCCGAAGCCGTGGAGGTCTTGAATTATCTTAAAGCCGACGGCGTCAAGGCCATTCACCTGGTCACCGGTGACAACAAGGAAGTGGCCCGGACCATGATGGACATCTTTCCCTTTGATGACTGCAGAGCCCCGCTGCTGCCCGAGGAAAAGGCAGACCGGGTGGCGGAACTGCAAAAAGAGCACCGGGTGGTTATGGTGGGCGACGGGGTAAACGATGCCCTGGCCCTGGCCCGGGCCGATATCGGTGTGGCCATCGGGGCCGGTGGCGCTGAAGTGGCCCTGGAAGCCGCAGATATCGCCCTTGCCGATTCCAACCTGGAAGGCCTGATAAAGGTGCGGAATTTAAGCCACCAGACCATGAAGGTTATTGACCAGAACCACTATTTTGCGATTTCCACCGACCTGGGAGGTGCTGCCCTGGGCATGCTTGGGATGCTCTCCCCGGTCATGGCCGGCATGATTCATATTTTCCATACTGCCGGAATTTTAGTCAATTCCAGTCGTCTTTTATCCTGGGAGCCGCCTTGCACACCCATGGGCGGCAGGTCCAAAGACAAGGCAGAACAAAATAAAGAGAACGCCTGGACAGCCGGTCCGGTTGAAAAAGAAAACCACTATGAATTGTGCAGTTAGCATAGCCTTGAACATGGCATCTTTTTTTAGATATAATAAAGATAGGACATTTTTAAATTATATTATAATACTCACATTTTTTTCAGGAGAGATACATGGAAACCCATGACCATCAGTCTCCGGTGGACGCGGCCAGCTCCCATGAGCCTTCAGCCGCTCCAACCGAAAATATGACATCCCAGTCCCAGGCCGGCGCTTCGGTTTCGCCGGCCGCCCAGGCCATGCCCGGCCAGAACCCAGGGGGGCAGTCCCAGGCTTTGCCTGGTGAAGATGCGGCCCGGGCAGCATCCGTTGACTCGTCAGCCCGGACAGCGATCCCGGATCAGCAGGGCCCGGCCGTTTCACAGTTTCCTCAGGGCCAGGCCGCCGGACAGCAGACCCCGTTTCAGCCCAATGTGATTATGGACCCGGCCACGGGCCAGCTTTACTATGCCATGCCCCAGGGGCAGTTCGTTCAGCCGCCGCCCCCAAACGGACAGTATGTATATTACACGACCCAGGCCCCGCCCGAGCAGCCACCTGAGCCCCACCAGCCTGATTACGCCCAGATTATCAAGTCGGTCGAAGATTTTGCCGAAGGCGATGCCTCAGTGGCTGATGTGGTGAAAACCCTGTGGACGGAAACCTCCCAGGACGACCAGTTCTGGAAAGGGGCCGTTGTCGGGGCGGCCGCAGCTTTTCTTTTGACCAGTCAAACCGTGCGCGGGGCCATGGGTAAAACATTTGGAAGCCTTTTTGGGAAAAATGCGGCAGATGTCGCAGCTTCCCCTGGCCCTGAGGTTGATCCGATTACGAAATAAAAAAATATAAAGGAGTTCAATTATGGAAAACGTTTCCGCAACCACCCATACACCGGCTTACCAGACTACGCCGCTGCACCAGTACAGCGCGGTCCAGGTCTATCCGGTCCAGGCCAACCCGGGCCAGAGCTATCCGATACAGAGCTATCCGGCAAAAAACGCAGCATCTCCGGTTACTGTGTCAAAAACCGCAAGTGCGGGCATCTTCGGATTCATCGTCGTCTCCACGGGTACCATGGGGGGCAATCTCAACAAGGTCTCAGCCGGCCAGATGAGTTTTGCCCAGGCCGCCGGTGACAGTCTGGCCAAAGGGGCCATCGGCGGCACGGCAGCGGCCTGCGCAACTGCCGCAGCCACCAGCCTGACCAGCGGCGGGGTTGCCGGTTTAGCCGTCACCCTGGCCGCAGCCACAGGCGTAAGTTATCTGATTAACCGTATCATCGCTTAATTTATAAGGATACTTGATATGACTTATTATATTGACCCCAATACCCAGCAGATGTACTACCAGGCCCCGGCCCAGCCCCAGCAGAATGCAACAGACCCGGCTACCACAGCCGAACCCAAGGTGTATGCCGTACCCCAGAATTACCCGGTCCAGCCGCCCGCACCGGCAACTTCCACATTTTTAGGCCTTGATATCGCTTCAGCCACCTTCTGGAAAGGTGCCGTTATCGGTGCGGGCGTGGCCCTTCTGGTGACCAATGAAACCGTACAGAAAGCTGTGGTTAAAACCGTTTCCAAAGGCATGGCCGCTGCATCCGCCGGTGTCGAAGAACTCAAGGAAAAATTTGAAGATGCCAAGGCAGAGGTGGAAGCCGAAGCCGCGGGCAAAAAATAACAACCTGAAAGACCATGTGTATTCACCGGAACCGGGATGAAATTTAAACTCAGGCAGGCAAAACCGTTCAGAACCCGGATTCAGTTTCCGGGTCTCAGGCACCGGCCAGCCTGCTGTGCCTATGTCCAAAAGCGGCTTGAATCGCTGGAAGGGGTCCCCCTTGCGGCGGTCAGGCCGGCAACCGGTTCCATTGTTCTGGTTCATCCCCAGGGACCTCCGGATCTTAGGGCTGTTATTGACTTTGTCTTTTCTCTGGCGCCTGTCCTCAATGAGATGTCAGCGGATGAGATAGTAGCGGGCGGGAAGTCAGCAGCCCGAACTGCGGTTGAAACTTTACAGAGACCAAATGACACAGACGGTTCCTTTCACGTATCCGGCCCCACTCTTTTTCTTTCCGGCATATATATCGCATGGCTCATGCTCAAGCGGATCTTTGCGCCTGTTCCGGCCCCGGTCACCTTTGCAGCCCGGCTGGTCAGCCTGCCCGGTCTTTTAGCCCTGTGGCTGGCCCTGCCTATCCAGCGCCAGGCCGTGGAGAATTTTAAAAACACCGGCCGGGTGGACATGAGTTTTATCTCCACGGGATTGCTTTATATATCCCTTTTCACCGGCAATATCCTGACAGCCCTGGCCGTGGCCTGGCTGTACAACCTGTCGGGGTGGATGGAATCCCGGATCCGGGAACATACCCGAAAAGCTGTCAGGGACATGCTCACAGGCCGGCGGACCCATGCCTGGAAACTGGTGGACGGCGTGGAAGTGCGGGTGGATGCAGACACCTTGATGCCGGGCGACACCATTGTTTTAAGCCACGGCAACACCGTGCCCGTGGACGGCCGGGTGGTCAAGGGCACGGTTCTGGTGAACGAGTCCGCCATGACCGGAGAGGGCATGCCCGTTGTCAAAGTTCAGGACCAGGCCGTTCTGGCCGGTACCCTGGTGGAAGACGGATATGCCTGGGTAATCGTTGAAAAAACCGGGGATCAGACCCGGATGGCCGCCATTATCCGGCTCATTGAGTCTGCCCGCGCCGATTTAGGGGACGTGGGCCGGGCCAGCCTGAAGATTTCCCAGTACATGGTCCCGGTCTCTTTAGCCCTTGCCGGGGCAGCCTTTTTCATGACCGGTTCGCTGTTTCTGGCCATTGCCACCATGATGGTGACCTGCCCCTGTGCCCTGCGCCTTTCTTCGTCCACGGCTGTATCCGTTGCCATGGGCCAGGCCGCGGCCCGGGGCATTTTAATCAAGGGCGGTTCCCATGTGGAAGCCGCAGGCCGGGTGAATATCCTGGTGCTGGATAAAACCGGCACCCTGACACAGACTGCGGCCCGGGTCACCCGGGTCCAGAATATGGACCGGCGGTACAAGAAAGAGACGATTTTAAAACTGGCTGCCGCCGCTCTTGGGTCCCTGAATCATCCCCTGAGCCGGGCTGTGGTTTTGAAAGCCAGTGAACTCGGACTTGATCTTCCGGCCTGTGAGGCCAAAAAAATGGTTGTAGGGCAGGGGGTGGAAGCCAGGGTGCAAACCAGGACCGGCGTTAAAACCCTTCTGGCCGGATCAAGGAATTTCATGACAGCCCATGGCCTGGACCTGGCTGATACGGCACCGCCATCCCGCCCCGGGACCGGCAGAGGCGCCCGGTCGGATTCCATTGTTTTTGTCGCCCTTGAAAACCATATCCTGGGGTGTATCCATGCGGCCCATGCCGTGCGGCCAGATGCGAGCCCGGACACCATGGCACGGTTGAAGGGCCTTGGCATTTCCCGGATTGTGCTGCTCACCGGAGATACCCGGGAAGGCACCCGGGATCTTATGGGGCAATTGCCCTTTGATGAGGTGCACTGGGGCATGTCACCCGAAGACAAGGCCCGCTGGATTGAACTGAAGAAAAAGGAAACCCCAGGTGCCGTCATCGCCATGGTGGGGGACGGGATCAACGATACTCCGGCATTTTCACGGTCCCATTTAAGCTTTGCCGTGGGTGAAGCCGGGGAGGATCTGACCCTTGAATGCGCGGATATTGTGCTCCAGCAGGGCGGGCTTGGCAAGGTGGCGGAAAGCCTGACCTTGGGCCGGCACGCCCTGTCCGTGATCCGGGAAAGCTATGCCCTGGCCATCGGGCTGAACAGTGTGACCCTGGTGCTGATGCTTTCAGGGCTGCTTCCTCCCTTTGCAGGGGCATTGATCCACAATCTGATCACCCTGGGTGCGGTGACCAATGCAGCCCGGCCACAGATTTAATTTTGCCTCCTGCTTTAGAATCGCCATCGGGAAGGGTTGGTGTTTGATTTTTTTACATCCTGGAAAGATAATTAGCAAAGATTTAAAAATTTTTAAACCAATTTAAAGGGGAGCATAACTACCCATGCCTTGTGTGTCAAGGGGATAGGATTGCTGGTCTTATGCAGGCACGAAAGATGCGTTAGTGAGTCAATCAATAAAGACAGTGAATGGGAGATGCTTATGCCTGATAGACCAAGAATTCTTATTGTTACCCCGGAGGTGACTTATCTGCCGGAAGAGATGGGGTCGTGTGCAGGCTATTCCGCCAAGGCCGGCGGTTTGGCCGATGTTTCGGCAGCCCTGATAAGTGCCTTGTTTGATTTGAACTGTGATGTCCATGTCGCCATACCTGATTACCGTTCCATCTATCATGATTATTCCACCGAAAAGCATGACCGGGAGGTGGAAAAAATCAGGGAACGCCTGGATGAGAAGCGTATCCATTTTGCAGCGGACCGGGCGTTTCTTTATAAGGAAAAAGTATATTCCGGTAGTTATAAAACAAATCTGAAGGTGTCCCTGGCATTTCAGCGGGAGGTGATCAACAACATCATCCCCAGGGTAAAACCGGACATCATCCACTGCAACGACTGGATGACAGGCCTGATCCCGGCCATGGCAAGGCAGTATCGAATTCCCTGCCTGTTTTCCATTCACAATATCCATACCATGACCTCCACCTTGGCCGAGATAGAGGACCGGGGGATTGATGCGGCGTCCTTCTGGCAATGGCTTTATTTTAAACGGCCGCCTGAAAGTTATGAGGAAAGCCGGGAAGTTAACCGGGTGGATTTTCTTTGCTCGGGTGTGTTTTCAGCCCATTATGTTAATACGGTCAGTCCGGCGTTTTTGAAGGAGATCGTTGAAAACCGGCATCCTTTTGTGGAACATGCGCTTCAGACCGAACTTACACACAAATGGGAGGCCGGCTGTGCTACGGGTATTTTGAATGCGCCGGAACCCGAATTCAACCCGGCAGTGGATGAAATGATCCGGTTTAATTACGGGCCGAAAAATCACCGCGAGATGAAACAGAAAAACAAAGCCTTTCTCCAAAAAACCGTTGGCCTTGAGCAGAATCCGGAAGCCCCTTTGTTTTTCTGGCCTTCCCGCCTGGACCCGGTCCAAAAAGGATGCCAGCTGCTGGCCCAGATCATGTACGAGATCATATCACGCTACTGGGAGACCGGGATTCAGATCGTCTCCGTGGCAG
>NZ_JBFXHE010000080.1:0-13868 GCF_050177295.1 Desulfobacter sp. | reverse complement strand
GGAATCACCCTATGCACAAAGGAGAAAGCAGAACTTGAAAAGCGCCTTGATCGTTCTACCCAGCTTCCTCAGTGGGATATTACTATTCGACCATTAACGGTAAATTGAGATCGGCTAAGTCCCTTAGTGGTAAATAATTACAAATAGAGCCAATCCACCCAAGCACCATACCTTCCATCCTACCCTCCTCTTTTTATCGGTAAGACCTTTTCCCAAAGCATCATAGCCGTCATTTTCAAAATCCACGGATTTATCGCCTCGGGGAACCCGTATCTTTGAGGTAGAGCCTTACCCATACGGTCAATTATAGGGGCGGTTGGCTTTATTGACAAGGGTTTCGACTCACAGACCTTTATCGTGAGCCAGCACCACCCCACCCAGCACCCAACCAAAACTTACAACTTAACAGCACACCATACCCCTCCCCCTGTCCCAGTGATTGAGCGGAAAAAAGCACCAACACAAAAACCATCAACAAGGGCTTGTCCATTCCGGGCAGGCCCTTTCGTATTTTTACTCACAACAAAGGAGATTTTTATGCTCGAACACATTTCAAAAACCAAGACTTTACAACGTTTTACACAACCACCGGATGATTTACCGCGTTCAGGAACCATCAGATTTATCCGCAAGGAACACCCAGATTGGAAAGAACGTCTAATCACACCAAGGCAGTTTTGGTACATCCGGCTCCTTGCCCAGCAAAACAGTATCAGCATCGAACATCTGAACAATAGGTGTTTCCGCCAATTTGGAGCCGGTTTGAGCACGATGAAAAGAACCGACGCATCGGAGGTCATCCAAGACCTTAAACGGTCGTTAAACGAGCAATACAAGCCGTTTCATTAACATTTTTAATCAGGAGGTTATTATGAAAAACACACCGACAGAAACACAACTGGCAAGCATCCCTGGCCTGTATGAAACGGACCATATCAGCACCCAGGACAAAATCATCCACGCCCATTTTCATATCGGGTCGAGCCATTGGTTTATCGCAGAGTTTGACCAGACAGATACGATGTTCGGCTTTTGTATCTTGAATGGCGACCTGGAAATGGCTGAATGGGGATATGTCAGCTTCCAGGAGCTGAAAGACATCAACGTTCTCGGGCTGTACCAGGTCCGGTACGATGTCTCCTGGACTCCAAAGGCTGCGGGTCAGGTTGACTTGATACGGCGTGGCGGATGTATTTATTTCGACACGGATTCTGCCCCCGACAGGGACCCTTGGACCTGGTATTCCCTGAACCCTTAATATTACTTTCAAATAGCAAAAACAACCCGAAAATCGAGAATTAGAGGCCTTCCTGGGTATCCCCAGTGGAGGTTTTTTTATGCCCAGCACCAATGTCCCAATTCGGGATATCAGGCAAAAGGAATATGAAGATACACCAACAAAATAAAAACAGCTTAAAACATCAATTTGAAGGCCATCCGGGGGATCCGCTCTGGGTGGCCTTTTTTATTGGAGGACACCATGACCAAACAGCAGAAAGAAACATACCAGAACACCGAAGCTTTGAGAAAGATTTTCAAAGCCCTTGAAGGCCAGAAGTTCCGCCTGGATTGCGGACATCATATCACTTTCGGCCATTTTTTCGGGAATGACATAACGATCCGCAACGGCAAAGAGCCCGTCATCATCTGCTCACAGTGCGGCTATTAACCCATCTAAAATCAAGGAGAATATTATGAACAAGAACATCCAAGCCGTTTTACAGTCAATCGTTTCAGCTTTTGAAAGTGGAGACATCCCCGATGCTGTAGCCGTAGCCAGCTTCCCTATTCCCGATATCCCCAGCACCCAGTGGTCGTTCACCAACCGCACCATTCAGTTCCTTTCAGGGACTGCGGATGCCAGGGGGTTCAACCAGTGGAAGACAGTACATCGTCATGTGAAGAAGGGAGCCAAGGCCGTCTACATCCTGGTGCCTTGCTTTCGGAGGCAGCAGGACGAAGAAACGGAAGAAGAACAGCAGGTCTTGACCTTTTTCAAGGCTATGCCGGTATTCCGGGTTGAGGATACTGAGGGCCTGCCCCTGGATTATCAGAACATTGAGCTGCCCGAGTTGCCCTTACTTCAAAGGGCGTATGACTGGGAAATCAATGTAAAAGCGGTCCCAGGCAACTACCGTTATTACGGCTATTTCTCCCCCGCCCGCAAAGAAATCGCCTTGGCTACACCATCGGAAAAAACATTTTTCCATGAGCTCTCCCACACGGCGGACTTTATCATCAAAGGCAATTTGAAAGCAGGTCAGGACCCGTTCCAGGAGATCACAGCCGAGCTGTCCGCCCAGGCTCTTTCCCGCATCGCTGGCAAAAGTATAGAGGACACCACGGGCAACAGTTTCAGATACATCAGCCACTATGCCAAGAAAGTGAAAATGAGCCCTGAAAAGGCCTGCCTGAAGGTCCTGTCTGATTGTGAAAAGATTTTGAACCTCATCCTTCATGGCCGTGCTGACGGAATTGAAAACAACCAGAAGGTCGCCTGATGAAAGGAAAAAAGTCTATGAAAATAAGAACTGTATGTGCCTGGTGCGGTGCGCTGATTTCGGAGAGATATTGCCCTGAAACGAAAAACTACCAGGTTCTGGCAAAAAATGGCGAGATGGTTAGCCACGGCCTTTGCACAGCTTGTCGCCAGGCCATCGAAACTCAATACGGGCTTAACAAGAATGGAGGTAATGAAAATGTGTGATTTTTTCCCGGATTGGTGAGCGCGGACTCGCAAATTGATGGATTGATGGTCAACAAATATGAGGGACGCATTGTGCGTATAGGTCGTGTTTTTTAAAATATGAGCAGGAAGGCGTGAGCAAAAATTGAGATGTATTCAATTTTAACCGATAATTTTTTCTGCTTTCAGTAAAGTCCTCGTCAGATACTGTGCTTTTCTTCGCTCACCAGCATGATTGCTCCAATCCTGTCTTTCCTGAATAATACGATTGTAAATTTCCGTTCGGGTAAACCCTCTTCGATAGAGAGCCAAAGCATATGCTAAATCAGTGGCGGATTCGTTACCTTTATTATAAAGGGACCGGTTAATATTGTTTTTATGACACACTCCCCCCTGGGGTTGATGGGAAAAAGCCTTTTGAGAACAGGAGGGTAGTTGTATTTCAGGGATATTCGCCTGGTTTTTCCAATCAACCCAGACGAGTTTTGCCAATGGATACTGCCCTGAAAGCGTTTTGTGTTTTGCTTTTCTATTCCTGAACCCGGGGCATCTACCCCATCTGTTTTTAGGGTCCGCACCGGGGTCGCTGTGCAGTTTTTCCAGCCAATACCGTTTTTCAGCAAGCTCAAGGGGGCGAGAACTATGAATCCATACCTGATAGTTGCCGGGTGAAGTTTCTATGACCATTCTGCCGGGTTTAAAAACTCCCGGTTTGAATTGATGATGTCGGGTAAGCAGGTCGCTGTTTAAATCGTCTGCAAGAAAATAATACGGTTGGATAGCAGAATTCGGTTTAAGCAGGATGTGTCTGCCGCCGGCATTTTCGGCTTTAAGATAGGGGATATTTTTAGGGGAAGGGACGACTGGCCACTTGCCTGTTGATTCGTCAAGAACAGCCAAGCTGAAGTGATGGTTAAAATAATTACAGATTTTCCAAATTTTATTTTTGGGGTGGTTGTCTGATAAGAATTTTAATTTTGTTTTGGTCTGGATCGGCTGGGTGAGAATAATTGAAAAAATAAAGATTCGTCAATTTTTGGCAATTCTTTCACTGCGGCAGCATTTAGAAGCTCTGCAGCCATCTGGTTGAGAATCCGCAGATTGTTGGCGGCATGGCCGGCAAGGGTCCGTATCAATGCGTCGGTCATCAACTGGCTGTTTCCTGCCTGATCCAATGCAAAATGAAGATAATCCTGTAACTGATCCGGCGTCAGTGGCTCAAGAACCAATCTTGGGCCGATTCGGCTTCCCAATGGCAACAGTTCCGGAGAGCGAAATCTCTCAGGGAGTCTGTTATCACCACAAAGCACAGTAAACATAACCCCGACGGCAAGATCAGGGACTTTCTCCAGGTTGCAGGCCATTTTATGCAGGGTTTTGCTTTTGCCCAACCCGGGTTCTCCGGTAATCAAAGCAAAGCCGCCCTGTTGGGCCATGGAACGGATACGAAGTTCAAACGTTTCCGAACCAGGAAGCCGATAGAGAGCCTCTTCGGGGATATTGGGTAAAAAAGGGTTATACTTCAGGCCATACAGGCTTTTAATATCAATGTTATTCAATGGTGTCTTCCTCCTTGAGCAAATAAGCAGGCGGCAGTCCGGTGGCCGCGTGATCGGCCATCCATTTTTTTAGCAGCGCCGGGTATTCAAGTGTGTCAAAAGGATCTGTCTGGGAAATTTCAGGGGAGATCACCCGGCGTTTTCCTGAAGCATTGGCGGTTTTGTCCTGGGGCAGCAGTTGTGCAAGGGGGGCATCGGTCTTGGGGTCCACCAAAGTCAACTGACTTCTATCCCAGCCGGCAAAACGTAAGACAACCGATTCCATGTGGCTGAACCGGGACGGCAGTTCATAGCGAATACCGCCAACAGCGACGGTGGCGTCACTACGCCTTGGCTTACGGGTCACCCTGCGTGTGAAGGCAAGGCGCAGGACCTCACTTTCCGGGATATTCCTGGCAACGCTTTTACCGTTAAGAAGGCGATCCAAAGGGGTTGAGTTAATCTCCCGGTTGAATCTGCGATGGTAATCCTGCTCGACCCAGGCTTGGGCTGCCTGATTTAAAAAGGACAGTTTCAAGTCCTTGTGTTTGCGTACCAGCTCCAAAAGCCGCCCTTCAAGCTGGCCCCAGAAGACTTCCTGCTTACCATTTTGATATTTATGTGTTCAATCACATAAATATCATTATGTTGCGTAGAAAAATATGTGGTGTTAGGGCATCAAATGCATATAGCGCCTAATTCCTATCCTACTGAACACCACATAATTTTTTCTATAAGCCAGCGAGAAAAGTCATCAGATCAGCTTGCTGTTTCCACGGCTTCGTTTTTTTTGCAGTACCCGTTCTCGGTGCACATGTAGCAAGAGCTTTGGCTTTAGTTTCAAGATCTGTTTCAGCATAAATGTTGGTGGTGTTAATCGAAACATGTCCCAACCAAGCACGGATGGTGTTAATGTCTACACCGGAACGTAAAAGATGGGTTGCTGTAGAGTGTCTGATCACGTGTGGGCTAACATGTTTTGTGTTGAGAGAAGGGCATTGGGCTGCAGCCCTTTGAGAATGACGCTGAACCAAAGCATGAATGCCGAAACGAGTTATGGGTTTTCCATTGCGATTAAGGAATACGTGTTGTGTAGAATCACGTTGATCAACGACCCACTGAAGTTGTTCCATGGTGATGGGCCACAGTGGACAAATACGATGCTTGTTGCCCTTTCCGATGATTTTTACACTTTGGCGGTACCAATCAATATCCAGGATTCTTAGATTCGCAGCTTCGCTAACTCGTGCTCCTGAATTATAAAGGAAAAGTAAGATAGCATGATCACGCTGACCTTGGGGAAGACTTCGATCAGATGCGTCCAAAATTGCATCCATTTCAGGTTTGTCAAGGTAAGTTATTGCCGGCCGGGTAGTTTTTTTGAAAGAGATGAGTCTGATTTGTGTACACCATTCGATGTGCTCAGGGCTGTTCTCCCCAATAAATCGTGCCAGTGCATGCAGACCACCAAGACGTTGATTGCGGGTGCTGGCACTGCAATGGCGGTCTTTTTCTATATGATTGAGAAAATTTTTAACCAATTGAGGGGAAATATCGTTGATTTTCAAGCGGTCAACAGGCTTGTTGAGATATGCTGCAATGTAAGATAGAAACAGTACCAGCATATCACGGTAGCTGGCACGAGTGTTGATGGAAAGATTTCTTTCGTTTACCAGGTATTCCAGCAAAAATCGCTTTACCCAGGTGCCAAATAAGGTCGTGTTCGTCATGATAGTCCTCCTCTGGCATAATGTTCAAACCGCAGACTTGCCTGTTGCAATAATTCTGGTGTCAAAGTCAAATAACGTTGTGTTGAAGACAAATCCACATGTCCAAGAGATGTTGCAAGTTTAGGTAGCAGTATCTGAAGGTCTTCACCGCTGCGATACCATGAAATAAGGCGATGAACCGCAAAGCTATGTCTAAGATCATGAAGGCGGGGTTGGTGACGAGGGCCGCCGTCACAATGTATCCCGGCGTGTGAACGCATCCGCCTAAAAACACTACGTGCAGCCGACTGACTCAAAGGTGATCCGTCATGAAAACAAAAAAGAGGCGTTTTTACCATAGCGCCCCCATGACGTATGTTGGAAACGTATTCGGATAAAACTTTGGTTAAGTCCTTGCCTAAAGGAATTAAACGGCTTTTAAAAAATTTTGTTTTGCGAATATGCAAAAGTGCCTGGCGTAGATCCACATCTGTCAGAGTTAGGGCCAGTGCTTCACCCATGCGTAATCCTGTACCATAAAGCAGCAGGAAGAAAATTCTAAAAACGTCCTCATCTACAGGAGATCGTCCTCCGCATGCAGCAGGAACAACATTAAGGAGGCGTTTGAGTTCTTCATGGGAGTATATATAGGGCACAAACGTAGATATCGCCTTTGGAGGATTTTTCGGTAAAGGTGACTCAATAGCGTATCCACGTGCCATAGCGAATCTATAGAAACCGGAAAGCGCGCGATATTTTTTTAACCCGGTTTCGGTGAGCGGTCCCCCGGAACCGCTGAGAAAGGAAAGTACGGTCTCTGCTTCAACGGCGATGATGGACCCATTTCCCGCTTTCTTGCAAAATGCTTTTAGAATAGCCTCCTCGTTTTGATATCGGTGTCCTAAAGAACGTTTATGAGAAATATACAATGAAATGATTTTTAAAATATTCATAACAGTCCCCCCAGATCAAATTCTGAGACCTGCCGCAATCCGGCAAGATCAATTTTAGTATATTTGATTGTGGAATTTGCCGTATGGTGACCAAGATAGTCTCCTATTTGTTTCAATGTGAAACCTGAAGTAAGAAGATGACTGGCACAGGCATGACGAAGGCAATGGGCTCCATAGCAGGGTAAGACTATCCCCAAAGCCTTTAATCGAGAACGTACAATGGCGGATATACTTGAGGCCGAAAGAGGTCGAATGGGAGCGGCCAATGTTAGAAACAGGTTTCGGTGTCTGGAATAAGGCCGTGCTTCCTTCAAATAGCGCAAAATAGCCTCTCCTACTTCATGCAATAAAGGATAATATTGGATGCGGCGTTGCTTTGGGCGTGAGAGCATTATTTGCTCATCACCCCAATCAAGGTCATTTAACTGCAGCCGGGCTACCTCACCGCGGCGGAACCCGTAAACGGCAAGGAGCATTAAGATGGCACGGGCTCGGATTTCATTGGGACTATCCCCGATTGTGCTTGCTAAAAGGCGTTGCACATCTTCCCACTTCGGCCCTTTTGGCAATCCTTCTAAAGCATATATCCGGGGTGAGTCTATCACAGTTGAAATACCCGGCATACACCAGTTCTTACTTTCAGCGTAGCGGAAAAAACAACGCAAACTGCTGGCCAAACTTGATAGTGACGAACGCTTCCATCCTTGTTTACCTTTTTCATCAATGAAAGCATCCACGTCAGCAATGTTTATCTCACCAATGCAACTGCGAGATGGATCTAAACTTTGGAAAAACCAACCCAACCGTTCACAGCGAGTCGATATGGTTGATGGTGACAAGCCTTTCTCTTCGCTTAAATATTTGACATAGGCTGATATCTGAGTGGAGAATGCCCCTTCAGCCTCACAAGGTGCCTGAAAACAGCCGATGCTACGCATCCATTCAGTCGATATATGAACAAACAGCTGGCGAGTGCTTTCCGGGAATTGCGAATTTTGGGAAGAGTGTTTAAAGCGTATACCATTGTTTATAACTTGTTCAATGTCCTGTGTTGTAATTTTACCCTTCTGAATATCGATTTCGGGTGCTATCGCACACAACACCCAGGCTATCTTTTTCAACATGGAGTGAGAATATCCTTTACTCGCACATGATTTCAGAAACTGCTCCCGGGCTTTCAAATACGGGGCTTTACGGTGGTGGGCTATTGTTTTTGATCGCTTGAATAAAATTTCAAACATGATGGCCTCCTTTCTATTAGGTTATATAGAGCTCCATCATCAATCGAAATATTATGTTGTGCAATATCAGCTTATTGCCTTATGACTAAGGCGAGTTAAAGTTTTACACCACATATTTTTCTACGCAACATAATGATATGGGGAGTAAGGCAACGTGGTTTTGTGATCAATGCCCAGACGGGCAAGCCCCTGTGTGGTTTCCTGTGCCAGCATTGCCGACCCGTTGTCGGTCATCAATGACCTGGGCAGCCCCCGTTTCATAAAAGCCTGGATCAGTCCATGAACCAGGCACTCAGCAGTTTCGGCCAGATAAAACTGCAGGTGGCAGCAAATACGGGAATGGTCATCAAGGATCGCCAGTACCATGGGCTGAAGCCAGTTCCCGGACGCATCCAACAGTGCTTCGGGCATGGCCCAGCGTATCCCAGCGTCGGATCGAAGTTTTCGCCCCAGGACAACTACCGGATCATCAACCACTTTGGCTTTATAATACCACCGTTCAATGGTCGATGCACCCAATGTGAATTTGCGGTTTTCGTCAATGGGGTGTTGATAAATTTTTTGTGAAAGCCGTTGAATTTCCTGCTGCAGCTGCCCCTTGGCAGGCGGGCTGGACAACAGTTCACCAATCACTGAGAAACGAAATTGTCCCCAGCGCCGCCAAATAGGCGCTTGAGTGTTGCTCATGATGTCTCTCCTTTCGGTTTTGCTTCCTCCGGCCTCCACCATGGAGACAAACGGGGGCAAAACCGTGAGCTGACACCTTGTAACAAATTGATTTCCCCCTGAAACCAGCCCAACTTCTGCGTGGTCCGCTCTCAACGGAGAGATCCCTTAACTATCCTGGCTTTCAAGGTCCCATAGCGAGCGCTTGAAGGCACTTGACCATTGCAGATTCTGGTGGCTGTATTTTCTGATAGTAGCTGGATAGCAGATCATGAATCAGCCGATCCCTTTTCTTTGTCAAAAAATGTCCTGAAAGGCCGCGCCAGGTATAGCTATCTGGAAAAATGTCTAAAAAATAATCCCTCCAGCGATTGACGGTGGATCTCCAAACCCCGCAAATTCCCTTTAAACGCTCCAGGGTCACATCCGGATTTTTCCCCTGACGAAGGGCGGTGAGCAACAAAATCACAGGTGCCCAATAGACCCGGCGCCCCCAAAACCTGACCGATGGAGGCATGACGCGCCGGCGGCATCCTTCACGCCCGCAGCAAAGGCTGTAACGAAGCTCAAAGAGTTTTTCAAGATTTGGAGGACCGCCACGCGGTTTACGCCAGTAATTGGCATCGTGCAACGGTCCTTCACAGTAGGGCATCCGCGTTTTTTGGTTTGGCTCGCCAGATCCAAGTCAATTTGATGAAGAAGCGAAAATAACGATTGTTGGGTAAGCACGTCTAATGATATCATAGTTCCCGCCATTGGTTAATGTGGCAGGGGCCCTCCATCAACGCACCGGCCAAGGAACGTGAGGGGGCCCCTTACTTTTTCCCTCACTTTTCTGGACCATTTTAGCGATTTTTTCCATCATTTTTTGAGGCCGCACTCACTTCCTGCAATTTTTGAAGCTTCATCCATGAACTCAGCATTACCATACAAGGCATCTGCAACAATTGCTTCTATTTTTATTTCAGGGTGTTGCTGTACAAAGGTTTTTAAAAGAGCTATAGAAATACTTGAAATAGTTGGATATTCATCTGATCGCACCGGCTTTTTCGAGCGTTTTGATTTTGGTACTCCAGCCTTTTTTAACCTTTTATCCTCCTTGACCCATTCGCTGATTTTTGGATCAGGAACATGAAAGGCGTAGCCTATTGGAATGGTTATTTTCGGTGTTACCAATACCAAAAATACCAAACCTTGCCCCATGCAAAAACCGCCTGTTGATTTGTCTTTTATTTTGTGGACGCCAAAAATTTTTGTTGTACATTTACTGCGCTTTTTATCGGAATCATCAATACTGACAACGCCTTTGGTGATACCATATACTTTGAAAATAATTTTGAGACTGAAGTGGAACAGATGCTCCCAAGCAATTTTAGAATGGCGAAACATCCAGGAAAGAGCTGTTTTTTTATACCGTCCTATGCTGATACGGGAAAAAGCAGCCCAATTGATGCTGTTGGTTAAAATGATTCCAGTGATGCAGAAACCCAGCCAGAATTTTTGTGATTTACTTAAGGTCATCCCAGGGGAAGACTCTGTTAACTCAGTATTCAGTGACTCGGTATAATTTTCAACAAACGGCAACAGCTTCTCTATTAACACATCCGCCTCATTTATTATTTGCAGAAATGAAGCCTATATCGCAATGGAACCCTTGTATTCAAGTAAAACTTATTTTATTCTGCTCAGTAGAGGCTGGCCAACCGATGGATGAGATATCAGCTGGAATAGTTGGTATTATACCATCGACTTGACCAGCCTTTACATTTCCCAATATTGTGACATTGTCTAATCCCAAAAAACTGGATCATCGTTGCGTCAAGCAAGCCCGAAGCATTGGGAAAGGAGGAAGTAAAGCCAGGAAATTTGCTATTGTTACCCAATGGGTGAGAGTCCCATCTGAATAAAGCATGGCCAGCAGTTCAGTAGCAATGCCCGAGGGTAAACCCGGAGACGGGAATCCTAAGCCGGGCATGAGTGAGGATGCAGGCCCTGTATTGAGCTCCGAAAAAAGTATTATTGTGGTCATTGGATAAATTCCCACCAAGCGTGGTGATGAAAGCCGACGTTCTCGATAAAACGGAAGGCAGCAGTTCTCTATACGTTCAGGCCAGAATAGAGGACACCACCGTAGTCTGAGACCAGGGCATGTATTCAAAGGGGTGGCTCGGGAACTTGAGAGAGCCCAAAGTTTCCTTGTATTATTGACGGTTCCAGGAGATCCGTACCAAAAAAAAACTCCCGGTGTTCAGGACGATCGTTTTCCTCTTCTGAGCAAGTCTGGAATGCATATTTGGAATGTATTCCGGAGCTACAAATAAGGGGAACACACAAGGTATCAGGCGAGGAGAGCGAATAGCAAACAAACCTGAGATGGACTTTAGGCAGTCTTAGTGGAACATAGTACCGTTAATCAACGGAAATCCGTTGATTGGTAAGGTCGGGAAGTGATGTCCAAGCGACCCACTGCAGGGAAGGTGAAACCGGGCATAACGTTTTAAGGTGAAGAACTATGGAAGACACACAGAGGTCACAAACCACATCAGAACAGAACCGTAAAAGTGTGGAACGGACCACTCACAACAACCAGCACCGTTTAGCAGACGAGGATAAACCTCCGGTGCTTGTTGGGGAAGCATCTTTGCAAAAGATTGCCGGTATGGCAAGAGAGAATCCAGAAATGGTATTCACCGCAGTGGCACACAGAATAAACCTGCCATTACTGCATGAAGCCCACCGAAGGATTAAGAAAGGCAAGTCCATCGGTGTTGATGAAGTGTCAGCCTCAGAATATGCGGTTGAGCTTGATAAAAACCTCTATAATCTACATCAGCGACTGAGCAGAGGTCAGTACGTTGCAACACCAGTGAAAAGAATATGGATAGAGAAAGACAACGGCAAAATGCGTCCAATCGGTATACCGGCATTTGAGGATAAGATTGTCCAAAAAGCCGTAGAGATGATACTGAGCGCTATATACGAGCCAAATTTCTATGACTTTTCTCATGGCTTTCGAGCCGGACACAGCCAGCACATGGCAATAAAGCAGCTGCGGGAAAGTTGCATAAAGTGTAACAGCAACTGGATTGTGAGTGCAGATATTACAGGATTATTTGATAACATTGACCACGGCCATCTAAGGGAATTCATAAAGCAACGGGTCAATGATGGTGGAATCATCCGGCTATTGGGAAAGTGGTTGAAAGCAGGTGTAATGGAAGAAGAAAAATACTACCATTCAGAATCCGGCACGCCACAAGGCGGGTTATGCAAAGAAGAAGACTATGCAAAGTAACTACAAGAAAGGCTTGAAATTGATGCATTTCTCTCCGATTTACTTTGCATAGTTATCTGTAAGCTTACAGGCTGGATAACCAAGACATCAATTCGGTATTGTTGTTCCAGTCGGGGAGAACCGGATCCACAAGATCAGGATAGGCATTCTCCAGTGCCTTGCGTTTTAATTCCGTATCGGTTCTAGCATAAATCTCTGTGGTCTTGATGTTTGTATGGCCCAGGAAATCGCGGATATATATGAGATTCACCCCCGCCTGGAGCAGATGGACGGCCTTCGAATGGCGAAGCATATGGCATTTCACCTTCACAGGGACAACATTTGATATTTTATGTGCCTGGACTGCATATTTCCCGAGCACGTAGGCAACACCCTCCTTTGTAAGCCGGTTGTGTTGACTGTTTGTAAAGAGTGGGTATGTCATCTTATGCGGTGCCTCCAGGTGGTTTTCCGAAATATAAGCAACAAGGAGGCTGGCGGTATTCTTCATTAGCGGGACACGCCGCGTCTTGTTTCCTTTGCCAATAAGTACGAGAACTGCATCCGCCCCGGGGATAAAGTCACCAATGCTTAAATCAATCAATTCCTGTACACGTGCGCCACTGTCATATAGTGTGCTCAGCATTACAAGGTCGCGGCGTCCTTTCGTGCAGTTGCGGTCTGGCTGTGCCAGCAACAGGCGTATCCCTTCGGGGGTCAAGTGCTCCACAATCTTCTTCCTTCATCGTTTGACTGGTATTGCAATCACCTTCTGGAAATGAAACAGTGACTCTGGAGATTCCGCCTGCGCATACCGGAAAAAAGAATGGATTGCCGTCAACCGAAGGTTGCGGGTAGTCACAGCACACCCACGCTCTGTTTCCAGCCAATCAAGGAAGGAAGTGACGCTCACTTGGTTGATGCAGGACATTGTGATCTTCTCAGGAGGTATCCTCTCCTGTTCCTTAAAATACCGGAGTAGGAGCTTGAAGGTATCTCTATAGGACCGGATGGTATTGGGGCTCACGTTCTTCTGCCCAGACAGGTAATCAGAGAGGAACTGTGTTAGGTAGATGGAGAAGTCAGTCGGCTTCATACGAATTACCTCCCATGTCCGGGATGATATCCCCAAACGCACCTTCAAGCCTCATACGGATATACGGAAATACGTCCGCTGTCATGCGTAGATAGTACGCCGTCTCATTAAAGCTGTCATGGCCCAGGTAGGTCTTCAAAACCGGGAGCATGGCCAGCAGGTCCTTGCCCTGTTCCGACCAGGCTTTAAGCCGGTAGACTGCAAAGGTATGACGGAAATCATGAACCCTTGGCCCATCACCCGTGTGGGATATGCCAGCCTGCCAAAGAAAACGCCGGAAATTTTTGTAGACATTTCCCAGCGTCATCGGGCAGCCGGGAGCTCCCGGAAAAAAGAATGCGCTTTCGTCCGAGAATGGATGCACCGCGTCAGCATATTCTCTGAGACGTTTCAGCATGGATGCCGATACCATCACCAACCGACTATTACGGTTCTTGGATTCTTTTATGGTTAAGCAACCTTTTGCGAGTTCCACATCGTGGACAAGCAAAAGTCTCGCTTCCGAACAGCGTAGCCCGCATTCAAACAACAGCCGGAAAAAGACCGGCATAACCAAATGCCGCCAGGGACATTCCGAACAGAAATGGCATTTATCCGTTTCCGCAAAGAAACACATCAGTTCGTTCTGCGTATAGATATGCGGTACATACTGGGGGCCGGGGGAATAATAGTTATTCGGCAGGATATATGCCGCATGTCCGGTGC